>JAUXGG010000352.1 GCA_030622265.1 Candidatus Eiseniibacteriota bacterium | reverse complement strand
CTGTGGCCTGGTCGAATTTCATAACGGGCAAGAACCCGGGCGGGCACGGCATCTTCGACTTCATCGCCCGCGATCCCGAGACCTACCTTCCTTATCTCTCCACCACCGTAACCGACGATGCGGCGAAAACCATCAAGATCGGCAAGTGGATCATCCCGCTTTCGAAGGCAAAGGTAGTACTCCTAAGGAAGGGTAAGTCTTTCTGGGAGATCCTGGAGGAGCATGATGTCCCGGTGGTTACTTTAAGACTGCCGTCGAACTTCCCGCCTTCGGGGAATTCCACGAGAAGTCTATCCGGCATGGGCACCCCGGACATGCTGGGCACTTACGGCACTTTCTCATTCTTTACGACCAGGCCCTATGTTGTCAGCCAGGAAACCGGCGGCAGGGTCTTCGTGGTCGATAACTTCGATAACAAGATCGAGACCCGCATACTCGGGCCGGCGAATTCGTTTCTCGAAGGAAGTCCTGACACCGAGATCCCGCTGACGGTCTACCTGGATCCGGATTACCCGGTCTGCAAGATCGAGGTGCAGGATACCGAGCTAATCTTGAATGAAAAGGAATGGAGCGACTGGGTCACGCTCAAGATCGACATGATGCCCCTGGTTTCGACCCAGGGAATAGTGCGGTTCTATGTTAAGGCGGTCCGTCCGGATTTCGAGCTCTACATGAGCCCGATCCAGATAGATCCGCGGGCGCCGGCGATGCCCATCTCGACGCCTGCAGGCTATTCTCGGGAGTTGGCCGAGGCCATAGGGCCCTTCTATACCCAGGGAATCGCCGAGGAGACCTGGGCCCTTAATGAGGGCAGGCTGAATGAAGAGGAATACCTTACCCAGAGCGAGTTCATCCTGCAGCAGACCCTGAAGATGCTGGACTATGAGCTCGACCGTTTCGACTGGGGCATGCTCTATTGCTACTTCTCGACGGTCGACTGCCTCCAGCATATGTTCTGGAGATTCCGCGACCCTCTTCATCCCATGTATGAAGAAGAGCTCGCAGAGAAGTACCGGGGCACCATCGAGCACTACTACACCAGGCTGGATTCGATCCTGGGTTATGCCGTGGGACGCGTGGGTCCTGATGCCACCGTGATCGCGCTTTCGGACCACGGGTTTACGACTTTCAGAAGGAACTTCCATCTCAATACCTGGCTTTACTGGAATGACTATATGTCCTTGAGGGACGACTTCCGCGAGGAGAGCGACGAGTTCTTCGAGAACATCGACTGGAGAGGCACCAGGGCCTATGCCCTGGGAATCAACGGCCTCTACATAAACCAGATCGGCAGGGAGAGCGAGGGTATCGTTGCCCCCGGCGCCGAGAAGGAACACGTGATCGATGAGCTTCGGCATAAGCTCCTGGCTATCCGGGATCCTGATACCGGCGAGCAGGTGATCGCCGAGGTCTATAAGACCAGCGAGTGGTACACGGGTGAATGCGTAAGTGAAGCTCCCGATCTGATAGTGGGTTACAATACCGGCTACAGGGGTTCCTGGGAAACCGCGCTGGGCAAGGTTACCAGGACGCTGGTGACCGATAATGCCAAGAGATGGAGCGGTGATCACTGCATGGCCAAGGAAGTGGTTCCGGGTGTCTTGTTCACCAGCAAAAAGGTAACATATACTAGGCCGGCTCTCTATGATCTGGCTCCCACGATCCTCGGGGAGTTCGGGATCGACAAGAACCCCGACATGGTCGGGACGGATCTGTTTAAGCGTGACATGGTCCAGAGGTAAGGAGGAGAAGATGTTTGGCGGCACGAAGATAAAGGTCGAGAAGGACCTCTATGAGAGGGCGAAGAAAGTCGCCGGGCTCGCCGGCTACTCCTCGGTCGATGAGTTCATCGTTCACCTGATCGAGAAGGAGCTTTCCAAGCTGGAGGGCGCCCAGGGCGACGATGAGATAAAGGACAGACTGAAGGGATTAGGTTACATATCCTGAAGATTGGGCTGCATATTCTCAGGATCGAGCTCGATATCCTGACCGGGAAGCGAGGCTAAGACTTGACCCAGTTTTTTTCTTTCATCCTTAGGCCTTTTGAGAACGGCAATGCCCATGGCGGGCTGATATTCATCAGTGTTATTACCGGCGCCGTCATGCTGTTTCTCTTTAAGCTGACCTCCAACCAGGAAGCTATGAAGGTGGTCAAGGCCAAGATAGGGGCCTACTTCCTGGAGATGCGTCTTTATAAAGATGATGTCCGCGCGGTCGTGAGCTCCCAGCGCCGGATCCTGAGAGCCAATATGAGCTATATGAAGCTGGCCCTGATCCCGGCCGCGGTGATGATCGTGCCCGTGATCCTGATCATGGTGCAGCTCAATCTGCGCTATGTAACAGATGGCCTGATGCCCGGTGATACGGCCATGATCAAGGTGAAGGTCGCCGAGGGCACCGATGTAATGCGGGAAGGCATTCGCCTCAAGACCGGTCCCGGCGTCGAGAAGGCCAGCCCGGCCGTGAGGATCGCCTCACTGGGCGAGACCGACTGGAAGATCCGCATTAAGGATGAGGGGATTCATGACATCGTGGTCTCCACGGGCGCCGGGGAGATGACCCTGCCTGTCTATAGCACCAATCGCATCGTGCCGGTCTTTACCATCTTCAAGAAGAGTTCCATCCTGGAAGTGATCTTGAACCCGGGCGCTCCCCGGATCCCTTCGGCGCTGCCCTTTGAGTCGATCGAGATCAAATACCCCGAGAAGTCCTTCAACTGGGGCTTCTTCAGCCTCTCCTGGATGTGGAGTTTCCTCATCATCTCGATGCTCTTCGGGGTGGTGCTCAAGTTCCTCTTCAAGGTCGAATAGCCAGCCGGACTCAGCTCACAAATTCATAACTTTGGGGTCAGATACCGATTTATGAATTCCGATTTGTGAATTCACAGAACTCCGGCTGCAAACTCGAGACAGGAGCGATGGGTTATCTCGCTGCGGTGCGGACAGCCTTAACAAAGTCCATGGCTGTCTTAAGTGCGTGCTCCGCCTCGATCCTCGAGCAGGGGATATCTGGCTCGCAGAACAGGGCGTGTCTTTTCCTTCGGATTTGATCGAAGTCGTTTACCAGGTTCTGGT
>JAUXGG010000131.1 GCA_030622265.1 Candidatus Eiseniibacteriota bacterium | reverse complement strand
CATCATTGCCCCGTCCCGGATGGCGGTGCTGAAATCGTATGCTCGTACGATCCGTCTGTGATCTGCCCCTGAGAGGAGCTCAAACTGCTGGCGCAGGAGCTGCCGGCCCTCTTCGCCGTCGGCGAGCTTTACGGCATATGCGTTTCCCTTACTATCCCGGGCCTCGCAGACCCTGCCGAAGCTCCCCCTGCCTATTTCCTTGCCGAGGACATATCTCATAGGAGTCCCGCTTTCGCCAAGCAGCATACACTATCGGGGGGCTAAAGGAAAGGCTGGAAAGCGGGCCAGTGGTGATTGAACAGCTGTGTAGCTCTGTGGTACCCTCATATTAGCGTCAACATTGTGCTGAGAGAAAGATGAGAGTCGAAGACAAGTACACCGACGTTCTCCAGAACATCGAATTCGCTATCGTCGTCACCCACAGGCAATATCCGGAGATGTCCGACTACGATGTCATGCGAATGCTCGAAGCGCTCAAGGATATCTATGTCGCCGAGAAGATCGGACGTGCCCCTCGCAACTTCTCCCTGTCCCGGGTCGAGCGGACCCTCATGGGGAACGTTCACCACATGTGCGAGTGGCGGCTGGGCCGGGCGAGGGCACCCGGGGCCTCCGACGAAGAGGAGAACCCTGCGCCCGAGCCGAAGACGGTCGATGAGATCTTGCTCTGCTTGAAGAGAATCCAAAGATCAGTCAAGAGATGGAGCAAGCATGGCGGAAGGCAAGCCTATCTCAATTTCGTGGCGCAGCACGTACAATGACAGCGCAAGATGCAGTGGAGAGGATCCGCGCAAGCAATAGTCAGCCCGGTGAAAAACAGATCTTGACATAGATGCATGAATCATGCATACTTATGCATATGAGAACGACACTGAACATAGACGATGAGTTGCTGAGTGAGGCCGCGAGGCTGACCGGGATCAATGAGAAGACCTCACTGGTCCGACGGGGGCTTGAGGCGTTGATTGCCCTTGAGAGCGCCAGACGTCTTGCTGCTCTGGGCGGGAGCGAGAAAGGGCTTCACCCGATCCGTCGCCGGCGGTCCGGTGACGGGCGATGACCCTGGTCGATACATCGGCCTGGGTTGAGCACCTCCGGCGGGGTAATGCGAGAATGAAGGGTCTGCTCAGCGGGGGCCAGGTACTCTGTCATCCATTCGTGCTTGGCGAGCTGGCCTGCGGGAATCTTCAGAACAGAAGTGAGGTTCTCACCCTGCTCGCGGCGCTACCCGGGGCACAATTGGCCAGCCATGACGAGGTGCTTCATTTCGTCAACACCCATCAGCTCTTTGGTCGAGGCCTGGGGTGGGTTGACGTCCATCTGCTTGCGTCGGCTTTGCTTGCTAAATGCAGTCTCTTGACTCTTGACAAGCCACTGATCTCGGCTGCGCGCGGACTTGGGATAGCTGTTTAGGTTGCCGGCAACCGCTTCCAGCAGCGCAACCCTCACTTCAGTACCTTGTTCATGATGTTCCTGAACCAGGTCTTGCTGATGGGATGATCGGCCACTAATCCGCCGTTCCAGATAACGCTGAAGATTCCATACGGATTCGGAGAGTCCTAGGCCGCCTGACAAGTCGGCAATGCCACGATATTGGGCTCAATCCCAGACTCTTCCCTGGCAGACTGGCTCCAGCGGTGGTCGGTGGCACTCATCATCCAGACTCCCTTCAAGAGGCGTGTAGCAGGAAAGAAGACTGCGCAGAATACGAGGAAATCAACAAGCATGGCCAGGATACGCGGCAGGAGACCGGCAAAACGAATGTGATCTCGCATTACAGTTCCTCCTCAATGATGCGGAAGCGGTCTACGCCTGCTCCCATCCGAAGTACTCTCCGGCCCACTTGAAATCAACACCTGCTCTCTCCGCCGCTTCCTTGTCAGTCTCCATATCCCCCACGAACAGCGTCTCTTCCGGCTTGACACCCCATCTCTCTATCAAACGCTGGATCATCAGAGGCTCCGGCTTGCGGCACTTGCATCCCCCATCCGGCCGGTGCGGACAGAGCTGGATCGTTCCCTTCTCGGGCTCAGCACCGAAAGCCGCAACTACCAACTCCTGGATCAACCTGTAGGCCATGTCGGCACTCAGGTAGCCACACCCGACACCACCTTGATTGCTCGCTATCCCATACCCCACACCACCTTCACCTGGATCCCCCCATTGAATCCTCGAGAGCATCTCCTTGACCCCCGGCATCAGCTCCCATTCACCTGGCGCATCAGGGCATGGTTGTCCTTCCACCGTGCAATGTCGAAGCGTGCCGTCAGCGTCGAATATGATAAGCTTGTACTTGTTCATTTGGACTCCTTTTCACATCCCCTTATTACCCCAATCCCAACCCCGTGCCAATGCCGGCGCAACCGGTGCGGCCGAGGCTGCAAATGCGTTGACAAGCACCGCGAGCGGCTGTGATGATGATCTATGCGCTGTGGTGACTGCTCTCCAAGGAGGACCTCATGAGCAAGACCGTTGCCATTAATGGCAGTCCCCTGATGGACAAGGGTTATACCGCGATGGTACTCACCGCTTTCACCGGAGGACTGACCGACGCCGGGGTCGATGTCGAGGTGTTCTACGCCAGCAAGCTCAAGGTGAAACCCTGCGCGTGCGGGGAGATGTATTGCTGGCGTATCAAGCCCGGTGAATGCTGCATCAGAGATGACATGGATATGCTTTATCCCAGGTTGAAAGAGGCGGACACCCTCATTCTGGCTACCCCTGTGTATATCCCGCTGCCCGGGGAGATGCAGAACGTAATAAACAGGTTGTGTCCCATCCTCAACCCGCTGCTGGAGACGCGCGCCGGACGCACCCGGGCCGGATTCAGAGATGACGTCAAAATCAGGAGAATAGTACTCGTATCAACGAGCGGATGGTGGGAGAAGGAGAACTTCGGCGTAGTTCTCCACATCGCCCGGGAACTTGCAGAGACTGCCGGCGTGGAATTCGCAGGCGCCGTCTTAAGGCCTCACGCCTTTCTCATGGGAGGCAAGGGCGATCTGACCGAGGACGGCAAGTCCGTTCTTGATGCTGCGCGAAAGGCAGGGTATGAGCTGGCAAAAGAGGGGACGATGGCAGAGGCCACCCTCGAGGCCGTAAGCCGTCCACTCATCTCCGAGGATGAGCTCAGGCAAATGTTTAACCAGGGTGGATGAGGGTCTCTGGAGAGTGAGAAGGCTATGAGGGAAGGACAGACCACTGATCGGAGCGCATCGGGCTCACAGTTGAGACTGTGTTGGGGAAAGGGGACAGCGCCCTTTTCCGGGGAAAAGGGCGCTGTCCCCTTTCCCTCCGGTTCATTGAAGCACGACGAGGCGCCTCTGGACTCTGAGATCGCTACGCCTGAAGGTAACAAAGTACACTCCGGGAGCCACTTTCTGACGTGACACATCCAGTCCATCCCACTCAGCACCCTGCACACCCCCCGTGTGGTGCCCTGACACGATGTCCTTGACCAGCCGGCCTGAAACATCGAATACCTTTATGGCCACCGGTCCTTGAGCCTCGAGGTCAAAGCGGAAACGCGCGGTCTCTCTCACCGGGTTGCTTACGACACGGAACCATGTTCCGGCCCCGGCCTCTGTGCCACCGGAGATACCCGACTGATCCCCTTCGATAAGGCTCGTACCCTCGTAGGGAATGTGATTTGGAGCCACACTGGTGACGTGGAGCGTATCCTCTTCGCCGGGGTTCATGCTGAAGCTTATCTGACCCGCAGCATCGGTCTCGTCATAGTCATAGACCTCACCGCCAGCGCTCATGATGCAAACCAGTGCGCCTTCCAGCGGTGTGCCATCACTGGTCACGGTAACGGTGAAGAGGCTGTTGCCGAGCGGAGCGGTTTCGGGATGTTCCACCACCTGAACCCGGGGCTCTGATGTCCATGTTAAGAGTGCGGCATCGCCAAAGAGATTGAGTTCCGCCACGCAGAAGTCATACGCCCAGAAGCCGGTCCCCAGCCATGCGTCCTTCGATATCCCGTGTGCCATCCCGATCCTGTGCATGCCTTCATCAAAGGTTTTGTGATAGAACTCCAGGCTCAGGTGCTCTGACGGTCCCATATCCGGCGGCGTTCCGAGACCAACCCGGCTGTTCATGATGCACGCCACAGCTCCGCCATTGGGGTTGTTCACGAGATGCTCGGCGAAGCAGTCACCGAGGATCTCGCCGCCGTCGAAGGCCCCCGAGATGCATGCGATCGAATTATGAATCCCCAGCATGTCTCCATTTATGAGCGCAAGGGCATCGGTGCTGTGAAGGACCGTATCGCCCCCCGCGAAATAGACACCATTCTGGTTTCCGTGCGCGGAGTAGTGACAGAAGCCGGCACCGTTGTTGATAGCATCGATCACCAGCTGGCGCGAAATCGTACCATCTCTATCATAGAGCTTGATATCGTTCCATGGAGGGGTAGGAGTCACGGCGGCGATCGAGTCATTGACGAATGCGCCGTAATAGTTTTGCCAGAGTTGGACCGCGGGCAGGAGACAGCTCTCGATATAGCCCGCCGGTGGGGACTTCTCATAGGTCAGCGTCTTGGTGACAAAGGTATGTGCCTCGGCCATCGTCTCGATTGAGGCTCGCCCGACATACACATCGGAGTACAGGTCAACGCTATCTGCTTCCTCACCATAGATGTGATTCTCATTCGCATCCCAGGTACCGTCGAGATCCGAGAAATAGAGATCGACCGGCGCCGAACCTGAAGGGCCGCTTGCGGGGTCACCCATGTATCGCACCGGGACTACGCCCATGTCGCCGGCAAGCGTGAAGTAGAGGGTCCCCCACGAGTCATGTGCATCGATGATGAAGTTCCTGACCCTTTCCGCATCGTCCCACCCCGGGTAGGTCATGACAATGTCCTCGACGGTCATGATCATTGAAGGAAACCCGTGTTTGGTACGCCAGGCACTCACCGGATCCAGATAGGGTGCAAGATCAGCTGAAGTGATCAGGACATGTCTGTACTCATCAATGCCGCCCATCGGGGCCTGGGTTCTCACTCCTGTCGGGAGGGGTGCGAAAAGACATACATCCTCGGGATTCACGACCGTGGACCGCAAGGCCGAGAGAGTCCTATAGTTAGTGGGGAATTGAAAGCGGCCCCCTTGATCTGGTAAAGGTATTGACCGAGACCTTGTGGCAAGGTCCAGACGAAAGGAGGCCGCTGATGTCGAGAGTACTACGTGTCGTTGGGAAGCGCAAGAAGAGAAAGGTGATGGGCAGCCGAGAGGTGCTGCGTCGGGAAGACTACGAGGCTCTGGGGCTTGATGCTCGGGTGGCGATGATCCGGGAGTTGGTATCGTTGGGCTTGATGGAGGTCTACGAGGCTTTGGATGAGGAAGTGCTGCGGTTGGCTGGGGAGCGGTATGAGCGCAATGGGAAGGAGCGGCATGGTAGGAATCCGGGGTCGGTGCGGTTGGCGGGGCAGCGGATTCCCATCTGGGTGCCGCGGGTACGGGGTGATCAGGGCGAGGTTCCTCTTGCGAGTTATTCGGAGTTCCACGGTGGGGGTCATCTGGATGAGGGGTTGTTTCGTCGGGTTCTCTACGGGATCTCGTGTCGCAACTACGAGAAGGCGGCAGAATCAGTTCCTGGAGCGATTGGTCTGTCGGCCTCTACGGTGTCACGTCGTTTCATCGAT
>JAUXGG010000121.1 GCA_030622265.1 Candidatus Eiseniibacteriota bacterium | reverse complement strand
TTCCGCTTCATATCCCGCCGCTCCGGCAACGGAAGGAGGATATCCCCGTCCTTGCCGAGTTTTTCCTCGGGGTTTACTGTGATATCTACGGGCTTAAGACCAAGACAATGGACAAGCGCCTCCTCGAGGAGCTCTCCGCCCATGCCTGGCCCGGCAATGTCCGGGAACTTCGGAACATCATAGAGCGCATGGTGATCACGTCTCGCTCCGACGAACTCGAGGCCGATGACCTTCCGCCCCTGGGAGAAGGACTTTCCGTGGGAGGCGATGTCTGGGAGGATGCCCGGACCTATGAGGAATTCAAGGGGCTATCCGAGAAGCGCTTCCTCGAGAAGAAGCTCGCCGAGAACAAGTGGAATATCTCCAGGACCGCCAAGATCCTCGACATGCAGCGAAGCAATCTGTACAAGAAGATGCAGAAGTTGGGCATCACCCCGCCAGAAAAGGCCTGATCATGCCTGATGCCACCGGTTGGGTCCGCCTTAGTCCCGGCGAAGATGTGCGCATCCGGGAGGGCCACCTCTGGATCTACCGGAATGAGATCGCCGAGACCGGCGGCGACTTCTCTGATGGCGATATCGTGTGGGTTGAGGACTCCCGCAAGGCCAAGCTGGGGATAGGATATATTAACCTTAAGTCCTTGATTTCGGTGAGATTGCTCGCCCGAGGAGCCGGTGCCGCCTTCGATGAGGCTGCATTCGGTGAGCGTCTCAGGAGGGCGCTTGGCCGGAGGGAGCATCTCGCGGCCGATGCCCTGAGACTGGTAAATGCCGAGGCGGACTTCCTCCCCGGCCTGGTGGTGGATAAGTACGGCGACGTGGTAGTGGCCCAGCTCCAGACCCTCTTCTGGGAGACGTGGAAGGACCGGATCGTGGGCGACCTGGAAGCGGCTCTTAAGCCCCGGGCGATCGTGCTCCGGAATGACTCGCTCTCAAGAGAGGCCGAGGGTCTCGAGCGCTATACCGAGATCGCAAAGGGGAGCCTGGAAGGGGATGTCGTGATCCAGGAGGGCGGGGTCGGAGGAGGCGTCGGAAGTAGTGTCGAGGGTGTGGTAGAGATCGAGGTGGATGTCATCAAGGGTCACAAGACCGGCTTCTATATCGATCAGCGCGAGAACCGGAAGCTCGCCCTGCCCCATGTGAAGGGTAGGCGGGTGCTCGACTGCTGCTGCTACACGGGTGCCTGGTCGCTAATGTGCGCCGGGGCCGGAGCGGAGCACGTTTTGGGTCTGGATTATTCGGACTCCGCCATCCGGCTTGCCCAGAAGAACGGCGAGCGCAACGGTCTCACCGACCAAACCGAGTTCCGAACGGCAGATGCCTTCGATGAACTCCAGGTCCTGGCCTCGAACCGCGAGAAGTTCGGGGTGATCCTCCTGGATCCGCCGTCACTCGCAAGGTCCCGGAAGGGCCGCCATGGCGCCGAACGGGGTTACCTGCATCTGAACCGTCTTGCGATGGGACTCCTCAGTCCGGGTGGCATCCTTGTGACCTGCTCGTGCTCGCATCATGTATCACTGGAGAAGCTCAGGGAGATCCTGGGCAAGGCCGCGGGCCAGGTCCGAAAGCAGGTGACGGTGCTCGGGATCGGAGGCCAGCCGGAGGATCACCCATCCCTGCTTGGTGTGCCTGAGACCGATTACCTTAAGTGTTTCATGCTCAGGGTGGAATAGCTCGCGAATGGCGCCTCGAGCAGCCCCGGAGCAGGCAAATTCACAACCCGGGGGTCAGGTACCGACTTGTGAATTCACAAGTCGGTACCTGACCCCGGGATTGTGAATTCACAATCCAAGAGGTGACCCCTTTTTGAACACTTGTGTGTCTGTCGGACACGTATAGAGGTTGCTCCATCTACTGAATTGGCAGCCTCGTACAAGCCCCATTCGCTATATCCATGTTAATTGATTGATTTATCATTCGTTACAAAAACCAATAGAATCTCCGACATCTGCCAATTAGGCAGGAATCGATGGCACGCCCTATGCAACATAGTTCTGTGCAGAACAAGCAGAATACCTGGAGGCTGAGGATGAGAAAGCCAAGAGTGATCGGGATGGCGGCGATGATGGGGATTCTGGTTGTATCTCATGCTTCGGCAGGCGTGCCGGAATGTAAGGGCGAGTACGCCCCGCTCCTTATAGTAGGCGAACGGCTGGAATTCGAGATCACCTATGGCGGCATCCCGGCCGGCAATGCCTCGCTCGAGGTTACGGGTGAAAAGACCGCGCGCGGCGAGGTGCTTCGCATCACGTCCAGAGCACAGTCCAATGATGTTATATCCGTCTTCTTCAGGGTCGATGACAGGATTATCTCCGATGTGGATCCCTCGACGCTGGAGTCCATGTATTTCGAGAAACGCTTGCGTGAAGGTCCTTTTGAGAAAGATGAGTGGGCGACGTACGAGTCAGGTGAATCCGGGGGCGTGGTGAGGACGAAGGGCCGCGAGTACACCGTGAATCCTGGTACCCGGGATATTCTCTCGGCCCTCTATTATGTCCGGGGCCAGGATCTCAGGGTCGGCGAGGATGTCACCGTGAACACCTTCGATGGCGGCAAGAACTACGCCGCCCGGGTCAAGGTGCTTCGCTCCGAGCGCCTTAGCGTGGGTGACAGTGATGTCGACTGTCTGGTTATCGAGCCCGAGATCCTGGAGGGCCCCTTCGCCAAGAAGGGCAATCTCCGCATATGGGTAACGGATGATGACCTTAAAGTTCCCGTACTTATGAAGAGCAAAGTGGCGATCGGAAGTTTCGTTGCGAAGCTTGTGCGTTCCAGTCACGGGGAGGGGGTATAGGACATGAAGAGGCTTGCTATCGGAATATGCGTTCTCACGATGGGGCTGGCGGGATGCAATTCGTACAACTCGTGCGATCCATGCGGCGACCGGTGCATCGACAATCAGCCGCCGGCGGTGCCTACATGTGTAACGAGCATTACCGGTGACACTTATGTGATCGTCGAGTGGAACCCGGTTGTGGTGGACGACATCGAGGGCTACGGCGTCTACCGGTCCAGATCTTATGACGGGACCTATATGAGGATCGGGGATGTTGCCTGGGATGAGCCCACCGAGTTCTGGGACGAGGGGCTTACCAATGGGGTCACCTACTTCTATGCCGTGGATGCCTATGACATCAGCGGCAATGTGAGTGAATTGAGTTATGAATGGGTGGACGATACCCCGCGGCCCGAGGGCTGGGACTTACAGTGGATGACCCGGCAGTTTGAACCCAATGAGGCGGGTATCGCGATCATCCCGGATCAGTATGACTCGATAGTCATACTTCCATATAACGCCTTTGCCGCGCAGTACTATCTCTCGCGGCCGGAAGGGGGGCTGATGAGGATCGTGCCCTTAAGGGGAAACCAGCTCCAGGACTTTGGCTTCACCTATAGCGAGGATGATATCAGTGAGGCCCCGGTCGACGGGTGGTCTTCAAACCCGGACGGGGTCGAGGTGATCCTGAAGCATACGTACATTCTGCGTACCACGACCGGTTATTACGGCAAGATCAGGGTAGAGACGATGGGTCCCAACTGGGCCATCGTGTACTGGGCATTTCAGGGCCAGCAGTGGAATACGGAGCTTGCTCCCCGCCTGGTGGGGTCGACTCCGTAGAGGGGGTGAGGGTGATGTTAAAGAGACTGCTATTGATGGTGAGCGTGATGGCGGTGGCGATGGGGTCGGCAATGGTACCGGCGGTCGCCCTGGCCGGCTTGGCTGAAACCGCGCCCAATATGGTTAGCGGCGGTCCGCATCCGGGTGGCGGCAATCCGCACCTGATGGGTGGGTCGCAGATGATGAGCGATCAGCCCTATGTGGAAATCTGGACCGACCGCGGCACGGGTTCGGTCTATTCGCCGGGTGAGCGTGTGGATGTCTACATGAGACCGGCCTATGACTGCTTCGTGATCGTCTATGACATCGATACGGATGGCAATTTAAGGCTGATCTTTCCATATGACAGCCGGGATGACGGCTTTGTGCGGGGCGGCGAGATCTACCGGCTCGGCATGAGTGGTTTTGGAGGCTACTATGTTACCGGCCCGAGCGGCGTGGAGTATGTCCACGTCCTGGCCTCTTTCGAGCCCTTCCGCCCGGTCTACTGGCATGGCCAGGCAGGCTACGCTGCATATGCGCACGATGCTTCCTGGAGAGGTTTCTCGGACTACTGGGGCGCCGCGGTGCCTCCGAGGGTCTATGGGGATCCCTATGTGGCCATGCAGTCCATCAATGAATTCATCTGCTACGATGCGCTTGAGGCGGGCATCGCCTTTGCGGATTTCACTTACTTCTATGTTGAGCACCGGGTGAGTTACCCGCGGTACCTGTGCTATGACTGTCACGGGTATCGTCCGGCATTCCACCCTTATGTGGACGTCTGCGGCGGCTTCCACATCTCCTTCGTAGCCTGTGACCCATGCTACAGACCGTGCTCATGGTGGTGGTGGTGCTCCCCCAGGCGGGTCTATTGCGGACCGACCTATGTATGCTATGCCAAGAAGCCGTGCAAGAAGTACCCCGAGCACTATAAGTGGAGAACGAGGTGTGACTCCTACGGTGGCAGGGGTGGAGGGACGGCATACGGCGACTACTATAAGGAGCGGGTGAGGCCCGGGGGCGGGCGAACGGCGGAGGTGGTGCGGGTGAGGCCCGAGCGGGATAAAAGGCCCGATGGGAACACCGGGGAGCGCTATCTCTACCCAAGGAAGGAATCCCGGGAGGCCATCAGGAACCGGGATGCGATCAGGGTCGGGGATGACGCGAGAGACCGGAAGGAGACCGGTGGCCGGAAAGAAACCGGGAATCGGAAGGGAGCCGGCAACAGGGAGCCCAGGGTGGTGAGCCCTGACGGTGCAAGGACTGACAGGGCTCAGTATGGCCGGGCAGAGGTGAGGACCACGCCTGCCAGGATCGAGAGGCCCAGGGTCGAGAGCCGCAAGGCTAAGAAGGAGAACGGCTGGAGCAAGCTGGTGAAGGTGGTCAAGACGACCATCGAGCGCGAGTCGGGCAGGAAGACCCGGTCCCAGGCCAGGGCCAAGGACTCCAAGACCTCAAAGGCAAGCGATGGCAAGTCGAGGAAGAAGGAGTCGGATCCCAGGATCGCCAGGGCCCAGGTTTCGAGCGAACAGAAGAGCAAGCAGGTCTCGGACAAGAAGTCTTCCGGAAAGCCAGGTAAGAGTAGAAAGGCCGCGTCAAGGGCGCGGACCGATAGTAAGGGGAAATCACAGTCAACAAGGAGGCGTGTATCGGATTGACTTAGTTTTTAGGGGATTGGCGCTGCTTCATCCAGACGGGCGCTGTTAGTAGCCTGTCGCAGACGCCGGCCCGAAGTTGCGGAACAGGGGCCGCAGCTCTCGAGCCGGTGTCACTTTTGTGTATGTCATATCCATAGGCGCTATCCATAATGTAGCAAACCGTTGGCATTTAGCACCTAATGATGATGATTTGCGTCAGTTTGCTGAGATTTTGCCTCAAACCTCCCTCAATGCCCTGATCGGATGCATTATCCGAAACCCCAAGTGTGCATAGTCTTGCACATTTTGCCTGCGAGAGAGCATATCGCGCTAGAATGCCGCCCGGGCGGGACCTGATCTCCATCGCCGATCCACCCCACCCCTCAAGATCCCGGGCTATCGGCCAATGCAGGTCTGCTCTATTCTGATGTTTCAGCTTGACTTATGACCAAAACAAGCTCATAATAGTCTTGCTGTACCCGATGTGCAGTTCAATGCACACCATGGAGCGTGGGGGTACCTTGAACAACTTGCTGGATATACTCTTCAGGTTTCCCGATACTGGAGAGGCGGGGCCGGAGTTCGTGGGCTCGGTCTTGAGCCTCATTTCAGTGCCGGCCATCGTGGTCGACAAGAAGATGAAGGTGGGACCGCGCAATCTCCTGGGGCAGGACCTTCTGCCTGCCGAGGACAAGAGGACCGGAGACAGGAAGACCCGATCCTCTCGTGACCAGGCCCGCCACATCAGTTTCCCTGAACTACTTAGGGACAAGGTCATGGCCTGTCTCAAGTGCCATCGGGC
>JAUXGG010000271.1 GCA_030622265.1 Candidatus Eiseniibacteriota bacterium | reverse complement strand
CCAGGGTGCCGGACGCAAACTCGAGCGCGCTTCGGGCAGACGCGATGCCCCCGGTTATCCTGTTGGGTGCGAGATGGCGTATGATCCTGACCACCTTGCCCTCTCTATCGAGGAACACGATATCCAGCGGATACGTCATGCCGAAGGTATGCACACCGGCACACGGTGCTATGAACAACCCTCGTTGTTCTTTGGATGGGGACGTACCCAGGAGCCCCGTGAGGCGGGTTAAGAGTCTCGTGGCGCCGGAGATATGATATGGCAGATGGAGATTCTGTGTCTCATTTAAGATGGGCACGGGAACCTGCGTTAGAGCCGATCCTTGCCGGCCTAATACACTTTCAGGACTACGATCTGGTCCTTGGGTATCACTTCCTCGACATCGACCTTGCCCGCCGACTCTTCCGACATATCATAGTAATAGGACGGACTCATCATCAGTTCGCCCTCATCGATCCGGAGCAGCTTCCCGGTCCTGGTGACCCCGTCCCGGGTGGTGACTTCGACGAAAACGTTCTTGTCATAGAGCCTGGCGGCGACTGTACCCAGATTCAGGATCTCCTCTTCACCCATGTAGATCATTCGTGGTAAGATCGTGTTGGGCACATACTTGTAGTAGGTCCTCCCACACGAGAGTGTCAGGAGCATAATCACCAGAAGCATTGTCCCCAGCCAAACCTGACGTCTCATTTAAGAATCCTCCTTTACCTGATCGCTCACTGTCCTGACATTGCCTTCAGCGCCCTCACTCCCATTATCATAGCAGGACCTAAGATTACAATAAACAGCGTCGGCAGAATCATGAAAACGAGCGGGAAGAGAAGCTTGAGCCCTGCCCTCGCCGCCCTCTCCTCTGCTCGCTGCCTCACTCTTATCCGAAGAGATTCCGCCTGTGCCCGAAGCGTATCGGCGACGCTTGTGCCGAGTTTGTCCGCCAGGATCAGCGAGGCAACCACGACATTGAGGTCCCGAACCAGGTTGCGCTGGCTGAGATGTCTCAAGGCCTTCTCTCGCGAGACACCGGTTCTCATCTCCTGGTTAACCAGAGTCAACTCCTCCCCCAGCCCTCTGCTCTTGACCTTGATTTCGCTGCCCACCCGAAGAAGCGCCGCATTCAGACCCAGTCCCGCCTCCACACAAACCACCAGGAAATCCAGAGCGTCCGGAAGGCTACCCGCGATCTCCTCCTGCCGCCGGTTGATTTTCCATTTCAGGATGAAGGCAGGCAGCGTGTAGCCCGCCACGGGCGCCATCATCACAAGCAATGCCAGGAGCGCGGAAGGGGCCTTCTCGCGAACCAGGAATACGAAAACAAAGCCGACCACCAGTAAGATAACCGCCGACAGTATCCTCAAGGCCATATACTCTCTTCCGGCGTTCTCATGGTAGTGGCCCGCCCGCATCAGGGAAAGCCTCAAGGACGAGAACTCCGGGCGCTCCTTCTTTATGAAGATGCTGAAGAGAGAAGTCAGTTTCGTGAAAAACGGTCTTGAGGGGCGGCCGGCCGCTTCGCTCTCACTCCCTGCTCCGAAGTAAGAGGATTGAAGATCACTAAGATCTCTCAGCCTCTGCTTGGTTAACCGGGCTTCACGCCTCGGAAGCCAGAGGATTATGTACGTATTGACCGTGACGGCAATGAATATGAGAATGACAATAAGAGCGACCATGGCGTCCTTCCTAATGCACTTTCATCTTGACTATCCTGCGCACGATGAGCAACCCGATGATCTGCAGGACTACGGCAAACCCTAGAAGCACTCTCCCAACAGGATCTTTGAAGTGAAACGAAATGTACTCGGGATTCAACATATAGACGACCACGCCGATCACAATCGGAAGCAACCCGAGTACCCAGGCAGTGAAACGTCCCTGGGCAGTATAGACCTTTATCTGGCCCAGCAATGCAAAGCGCGCCCTGATGGTCTTGCTGATCTTGCCCAGGATCTCGGTCAGGTTGCCGCCGCTTTCCCTCTGGATAATGACGGCCGTGACGAAAAGTTTAAGATCGATATTGTCAATTCTATCGGCCAGGTTCAGGAGCGACTCCCTCATAGGCAATCCCAGATTTTGCTCCTCGAACGTCTTTCGGAACTCGGTCTTGATCGGATCCGGAGCCTCCATCGCGACCAGTTGCATCGCCCGGCCCAGCGCATGGCCTGCCTTCAGGGCGCTTGTCATCATATCGATGGCATCCGGGAACTGCTCCGAGAACCGCCTCATTCGCTCACTTCGTTTGTGCAGGATATAGATCAAAGGCAGCATGCCGCAGAAGACGAAACTCCCCGCGCTGATAATCGGCCTGTTCAGCTTGAGAGTGGCAACCAATGCAAGTTCTCCGCAAACCAGCATGATAAGCAGAAGCGCCCCTGTCGTCACTCGCACGCCGGACTGTTCTATGAACCGCCTGAGATCCCTCGCCACATCGATATTCCCCAACATCCGGTTCAACCAGGGGATGCGGCTCAGCTCCTCTGTCCGGAGGATGTCCGAAGCAGCCTGCTCAGTCGAAGCCTGGTTCCTGGCCAGGTCCCCAAGCCGCTGCTTCAAGCGTCTCTCAGATCCAAGTACGCGCCACCTGAGAAAAGAATGCAGCGCCAGGACAAGCAGCATGGCCGCCACGAAGACATTTGCCAGAATCAGGGTCACGATCCAACCAATCCTTCATTGAAGTCTTCAAACAGGCCGCGCGCAAGGTGAATGCCCGAAACCTCAAGTCTCTCGACAAACTTCGGACGAATACCCGTGGCCCTCATTCGCCCGAGCACCTTCCCGTCGTCTCTCACCCCGGTTTGATCAAAGATAAAGATATCCTGCATTGTAACCACGTCACCTTCCATGCCGGTAATCTCCGCCACCTTCACCACTTTCCTGCTCCCGTCACTGAGCCTTGCGATGTGGACGAGCACGTTTATGGCCGAGCTGATCTGCTCCCTCATTGCCCTGCCGGGAAGGTTGACACCCGCCATCAGGATCATTGTCTCAAGCCTTCTCAAGGCGTCCCGAGGCGAATTGGCGTGAAGAGTGGTGAGCGATCCATCGTGGCCGGTGTTCATGGCCTGGAGCATGTCCAGGGCCTCAGCGCCACGAACCTCGCCAATTACAATCCGGTCCGGACGCATTCGCAGAGAATTCCTCACCAGGTCGCGCTGGACAATCGCACCCGTACCCTCGATATTGGGCGGACGGGTTTCCAGCCTGACCACGTGAGGCTGCTGAAGCTTGAGCTCCGCGGCATCCTCAATGGTAACTATCCGTTCACTCGAGGGGACGAACCTCGAGAGAGCGTTCAGGAGCGTGGTCTTGCCCGAACCGGTTCCTCCCGAGATAAGGACATTGAGCCTGGTTCTCACTATGCCCTTGAGCGCTTCCGCCATCTGTTCCGTAAGCGTTTCATACCTCAGAAGGTCATCGATAGTCAGATCCCTAACACCGAATTTCCTGATGGAAAGTACCGGGCCATCGAGCGCAAGCGGCGGTATGATGGCATTGACTCGGGAACCGTCTAAAAGCCGAGCATCCACCATCGGCGATGACTCATCTACTCGCCTGCCGACCTCGGAGACAATCCGGTCGATGATATGGAGCAAGTGTGCATCGTCCTTGAACACTGTCCGGGTCAGTTCCAGCTTTCCGAATCGTTCCACATACACCTGTTTATGGGTATTGACAAGAATGTCGGAGACCGTGGGGTCGTTTATCAGCGGCTCGAGTGGACCGAGACCGAAGGTCTCGTCCATGATCTCCTCAATCAATCTGTCGCGGTTGAACCCGACCAGAGGACCGGTTTCACTGGCAAGGAGCGACTCCACCACCTCGCGCACCTGCACTCTCAGCTCCTCCCTCGAGATAGAGGCCAGACGGGTCAGATCGAGCCTGTCAATCAGCCGCCGGTGAATCCGCTCCTTGAGCTGCTGGAGCGGATCCCCAAGGCT
>JAUXGG010000119.1 GCA_030622265.1 Candidatus Eiseniibacteriota bacterium | reverse complement strand
TGAGTACCGGGTCATCAAGAACACGCTTGCGCGGCTGGCTGCCCGCGCGGCCGATCTCGGCGAGCTCGAAGAGCACTTCGAGGGCCCCGTGGCGGTTCCCACGAGTGAGAGCGACTCGATAGCGCCCGCCAGGGTGATTGCCGAGTTCAGGAGGGCCGTGCAGAAACCTGTCTTCAAGGCGGGTTACCTGGAAGGCAGGATGTTTACGCCGGAGGAGATCCGCCGGATAGCCGTGTTGCCTTCGAGGGAAGGGTTGATAGTGCAGGTCATCGGGGCCGTCGAGGGTCCGATGGCACAGATTGTTTTCACATTGGAAGGAGTGTTGAGGAACCTTATTTCGATTCTGGATCAGGCTTCCCAGAAGGCGGAAGGTTCCTCTTAAAGATTACTGCCAATCAAGGTTTGACGGAGGTGGAAGATGACAAAGGCAGAAGATACGGGCAACATTGACAAGATCATAGAGATGATCGAGCAGCTTACCGCGCTCGAGCTGGCCGATCTTGCCAAGGCGCTCAGTGAGAAGTTCGGAGTGACTCCGATGGCGGCCATGCCTATGGGTGCCGTTGCAGGCGCAGGTGGTGGGGAAGCCGCGGTGGAAGAGGAGCAGACCGCTTTCGACGTGATCCTGACCGCATTCGGAGAGAAGAAGCTCCAGGTTATCAAGGTTGTGAGAGCCATCACGGGTCTGGGCCTCAAGGAGGCGAAGGACCTGGTCGAGGGTGCTCCCAAGGCAGTCAAAGAGGGTATCGCCAAGGAAGATGCCCATGAAATCAAGACGAAACTCGAAGAGGTCGGTGCCACTGTTGAGGTTAAGTAAAACTGCTCTACTAGGAGTACGGTGACCTTATGGTAACTCTTAAAAGGAAGAGCTATTCAAAGATCTCTGAGGTGATGGAGATACCTAATCTCCTCTCGGTGCAGCTGGATTCCTTCAGGGATTTCCTGCAAGCCGACGTTGCGCCCGCGCAGCGTGGGGATACGGGGTTGCAGAGGGTCTTCGAGGAAGTCTTCCCCATTTCCGATGCGAGGGACAACTTCGGTCTTGAGTTCGTCAGTTACAACCTGGGTGAGCCCAAGTACAACATTGACGAATGCCAGGAACGGGACGTCACCTTTGCTTCGCCCTTGAAGGCCACGCTGCGGCTGATCGTCAAGGAAGCCGTGGAAGGCCGCAAAGAGGTCAGGGACATCATCGAGCAGGAGGTCTATCTCGGAGAGATTCCGCTGATTACCGAGAAGGGGACTTTCATCATAAACGGTGCGGAGAGGGTGGTCGTCAGCCAGCTGCACAGATCCCCGGGCGTGTTCTTTGACGAGAGCATTCACCCTAATGGAAAGCGGCTCTACTCGGCGAGAATCATTCCCTATCACGGCTCGTGGGTCGAGTTCAGCCTCGATGTGAACGACATAATGTATGTTCACATCGACCGTAAGCGGAAGATCCCGGTTACGGTGCTGCTGCGCGCGATCGGGTTCTCGACCACCGATGACCTGATCAGGCTTTATTATGATGCCGAGGAGATCAAGGTCCGGTGGCCGCACAAGCGCAAGAAGCACCCTCTGGTGGGCAGGTATTGCGCCCAGACGGTGGTCGATAAGTCGACGGGAGAGATCCTGCTCGAGGCCGGCGAGGAAATAACGCCGGCATCGGTCGAATCCCTCCTGGCGGCCAAGATCAACCAGGTGACGGCGACGGTCAACAAGGAAGGGCAGGACAACGAGGTCCTGCTTAATACGCTTCGCAAGGACACCAGCCGCTGTGAGGAAGAAGGCCTGCTCAAGGTTTACAGCCTGCTGCGTCCGGGCGACCCTCCGACCATAGAGACCGCGAGGAACCTGGTCGACCGTCTCTTCTTCAGCCCGAAGAGGTACGACCTGGGGAAGGTCGGGCGTCACAAGCTTAACCAGCGCCTCGGCCTTGACATTCCCATCGATGTTACCATTCTCACCAAGACCGACTTCGTTAGAATAATCGAATATCTCCTTATACTTAAGGAGAGCAGGGGTTACACCGACGACATCGATCACCTGGGCAACAGGCGGGTCCGCTCTGTCGGGGAGCTCCTGGCAAACCAGTTTTCCATTGGTCTCACCAGGATGGCGCGGATCATAAAGGAGCGCATGAGCCTTCAGGATACGGAGATGATGACTCCATCTGATCTGGTGAACGCGCGTACCGTTGCGGCGGTGATCAAGACCTTCTTCGGTTCGAGCCAGCTGTCGCAGTTCATGGACCAGACCAACCCGCTGGCGGAGCTGACGCACAAGCGGAGGCTCTCGGCGCTCGGCCCCGGCGGTCTTACCAGAGAGCGCGCTGGATTCGAGGTCAGGGATGTCCACTACACACACTACGGCCGGGTCTGTCCCATCGAGACTCCCGAAGGACCGAACATCGGGCTGATCAGCTCGCTCGCCAGTTATGCGAGAATAAACGCGTTCGGATTCCTCGAGACCCCGTACCGGAAGGTCAACAAGGGCGTGGCCTCACACGAGGTTGAATACCTGAGCGCTGACAAGGAAGATCAGTTCGTGGTGGCCCAGGGTAATGCCCCCGTCGATGACCGGGGCAAGTTCAAGGCCGCGAAGGTGTTTGCCTGTTACAAGGGAGATTTTCCCGTGGTTGATCCTCAGGAGGTCGACTACATGGATGTTTCCCCCAAGCAAATCGTAAGCGCGGCGGCGGCCCTGATCCCGTTCCTGGAGCACGATGATGCCAACAGGGCGCTGATGGGTTCCAACATGCAGCGCCAGGCCGTGCCACTCCTTGTTACCGAGGCCCCTTTTGTGGGTACCGGGCTTGAGGCAAAGGTAGCCGCCGACTCCGGTGACCTGGTCTTCGCCAAGCGATCTGGCGTGGTCGAGAGCCTTTCGGCCAACAACATCGTTGTGAGGCACGGCGAGTCCGGCGATCTGGACGAGATCTTCGGAATGGCCAATGTGGACAGCTACAGCATAGTCAAGTTCAGGCGGTCCAATCAGGATACGTGCGTGAACCAGCGTCCGGTCGTCAAGGTCGGCGATCGGGTGCACAAGGGAGAGCTCCTGGCGGACGGCCCCGCCACCAAGAATGGCGAGCTCGCTCTGGGAGTCAATCTCCTGGTGGCGTTCCTGCCCTGGCGGGGATACAACTATGAGGACGCGATCCTGATAAGCGAACGCGTGGTCAAGGACGACCGCATGACCTCCATTCATATTGAGGACTTCGAGCTCCAGGTGAGGGAAACCAAGCGTGGAGTGGAAGAGATAACCGCCGAGATTCCCAATGTAAGCGACGAAGTCGTGCGGAATCTCGACGAGAGCGGAATAGTGAGAATCGGCGCCCACGTCAGGGCCGGTGACATCCTGGTCGGGAAGGTAACTCCCAAGGGAGAGACGGAGCTTACTCCCGAGGAGAGGCTCCTGAAGGCCATCTTCGGCGAAAAGGCCTGTGATGTCAGGGATGCCTCGCTCAAGGCGCCTCCCGGAATGGACGGAATCGTCATAGACGTTCGCGTGTTCTCACGCAAGGAGCGGGACGAGACGATCCGCAAACGGGAGAAGAAGGAGATCGAGCAGCTCAGGAAAGCTGAAGCCAAGCAGGTCAAGCAGCTCACTTCCAAGCGCGACGAGCGCCTGCTGGAGATGCCCAACGATGAAATCGCCACCGAGATCGTCGATCATGAGGGCGAGGTGATGGTCAAGGCCGGCAAGAAGCTCAGCACGCGGACGCTCAACAAGCTTGATTTCTCCACGATCGATTTTTCCAGGTCCATCGTCAAGGACCGGGATACCTCCTCGAAGGTGAGGCGCCTGGTGCACATAGCCGACGATGCCCTGAGCGAGGTGACCAGGGCCTATGAGAAGCAGATCGAGCGCCTCTCGCGCGGAGACGAGCTTCCGCCGGGTGTGGTCAAGCTTGTCAAGGTGTACGTGGCCAAGAAGCGCAAGCTCTCTGTGGGGGATAAGGTAGCCGGGCGGCACGGCAACAAGGGCGTGGTCGCCAGGATCGTCCCCGAGGAGGATATGCCGTATCTTCCGGACGGGACTCCGGTGGAGATCGTCTTGAACCCGCTTGGCGTACCTTCCCGTATGAATCTCGGGCAGATCCTGGAGACCCACTTGGGATGGGCCGCCGAAGCGCTTGGACTGCACGTGGCGACGCCGGTGTTCGATGGCGCCTCCATAGCTGAAGTGAGGAGCCTGCTCAGCGAGGCCGGCCTGGCGGAGAACGGCAAGACCGTGCTCTATGACGGCAAGTATGGAGAGCCCTTCGACAGGGAAGTTACCGTAGGGTACATGTATATGATGAAGCTCGCCCATCTGGTGGATGACAAGATTCACGCCAGGTCGATTGGCCCGTACTCGCTGGTTACCCAGCAGCCGCTGGGTGGCAAGGCGCAGTTCGGTGGACAGCGATTCGGAGAGATGGAAGTCTGGGCGCTTGAGGCTTATGGCGCCGCTTACGCTCTTCAAGAGATATTGACGGTCAAATCGGATGATGTTTCCGGGAGATCGAGGATATATGAGGCTATCGTTAAGGGTGAAAACCCGCCTCAGCCCGGAATACCCGAGTCATTTAATGTCTTGGTCAAAGAGCTTCAAAGTCTCGGGCTGGATGTCCAGCTCGAGGAGTAGCCAGGGAGGTAAACTCTGTGCTAAGACCAGCTGAAACACGGGAAAAGGCACCAGTTGAGTTCTCAGCAATAAGGATTCAGCTCGCTTCGCCCGAGACCATACGCCAGTGGTCTTATGGAGAGGTGACAAAACCGGAGACGATCAACTACAGGTCGTTCAAGCCTGAGAGAGACGGTCTTTTCTGTGAGCGGATCTTCGGTCCTGTTAAGGACTGGGAGTGCAATTGCGGCAAGTACAAGCGCATCCGCTACAGGGGCGTGATCTGTGATAAGTGCAAGGTCGAGGTGACCCAGGCCAAGGTTCGCAGGGAGAGGCTCGGGCACATCGAGCTTGCGGTACCGGTATCTCACATCTGGTACTTCAAGGGCATCCCCAGCCGCATGGGGCAGCTGCTTGACAGCAGCGTCAGGGATATCGAGCGGGTTCTCTATTATGAAAGCTATATCATGATTGACCCCGGCGAGACGGGGTTGAAGAAGAGGCAGCTGATTACTGAAGACGAGTATCTCGAGCTCGAGGAGAAGTTCCCCGGCCAGTTCGTTGCCGAGATGGGCGCGGGCGCCGTTAAGAAACTTCTCAAGGAGATGGAGCTCGAGGAGATATCGACCGAGCTCAGGGCGAGGGTCCGGGTCGAGACCAGTGTCCAGCGCAAGCGCGAGAGCTTGAAGAGGCTCAAGCTGGTCGAAGCCTTCAGGCTGAGTGGAAACCGCCCCGAGTGGATGATAATGGACGTGATTCCTGTTCTTCCTCCGGACTTAAGGCCACTGGTGCCGCTGGAGGGAGGCCGGTTCGCGACCAGCGATCTCAATGACCTGTACCGCCGAGTGATCAACCGGAACAACCGCCTTAAGAAGCTCATGGAGATCAGGGCGCCCGAGGTGATCCTGAGAAATGAGAAGCGGATGCTCCAGGAAGCGGTCGATGCCCTGTTCGATAATGGCAGGCGCTCGCGCGCGGTCCGGGGTCCGGGTAACCGCCCCTTGAAGAGCCTGAGCGACATGCTCAAGGGCAAGCAGGGACGCTTCCGCCAGAACCTGCTGGGCAAGCGCGTGGACTACTCGGGGCGTTCCGTGATCGTGGTGGGCCCGGAGCTTAAGATCCACCAGTGCGGATTGCCCAAGAGCATGGCCCTGGAGCTCTTCAAGCCTTTCATCATTAAGAAGCTCGAGGATAAGGGTTATGTTCAGACCGTAAAGAGCGCGAAGAAGCTGGTAGAGCGGGAGAGGCCCGAGGTCTGGGACATCCTGGAGGAGATCATCAAGGATCATCCCGTTTTCTTGAACCGCGCACCCACGCTGCATCGCCTCGGGATCCAGGCCTTCGAGCCGGTCCTGGTGGAGGGCAAGGCCATAAAGATTCACCCGCTGGTCTGCCAGGCGTTCAACGCCGACTTCGACGGCGACCAGATGGCCGTCCACCTCCCGCTCTCGATCGAGGCCCAGACCGAGGCCTCGATCCTCATGATGTCCACCAACCAGATCTTCAGC
>JAUXGG010000066.1 GCA_030622265.1 Candidatus Eiseniibacteriota bacterium | reverse complement strand
GGCTCATGAAGTTCGTTTCCCCCAACCACGCCCCCAAGTGCCAATAACAGCGACACACCAACCAAGGTCATGCCAATTCGCTGCTTCATCGTGTGAACCCCTTCGAATTCGCTTGCTCAGCCCGCTCATTATAGCACAGGCGCGCATAATCCTCAAGGAGTGCATAGCCTCAGCTGCGGTTCAGACAGTATGGGCACATATTGGACCGGTTGGCGGCAGTGGCGGTCGCTCAAGGCCGGCTCCGGGCGTAGTAGTCAGTTCCATCGGCCACGACGGGAGGGAGATAGAGATGGAGGTCTTTCATTGAAGTTCATGGAGCGATTAAGATGGTCGACCCGGACAAGCCAGAGCTTTGGTCGGCCACATCCGGTGTCTGTGAGATCTACATCTTTCATTGTGGAAGGTAGAGAAAGGCAGCTTAGGGTGGTCGAGGATTATTCATGAGATCGTTTAACTCAAGGCGGCGGCGCCTGCATTTCTCGGCTATCTTCTTTCTTGCCACCTCACCGAGGGAGACCAGAAACCCCATAAGCTCATAAGCTTCAAACCGGCCGTAATAGGTCTGCCAGTAAATGATTGTATAACTATCCGTAGGCAGTAGGCGTTTACGTATAAGAGGCATTGGCTTCTTGTTGAGCTCCTTGCGTCCCTCGCGCATGAGGTAGAACTGAAGCAGATTGTAAGCGAGCATGGTAAAGACAACCTGATTGACCACCATGGAAAAAGCACGGGATGTGAAATTGGTCAGATCAACGAAGCACTTTAACTGCCGGTATCTCTCCTCGGTAGCTGTTCTGATCCGATATTCCTGGCGTGCTTCACATGGATCCTTTACATCCTTAGTATCGAGCAGCAGCCATATCTCTTCGTGGCCATCAGCATAGCGCTCACGGTTTGCCACAACACTAAGCGGCACCGTACAGGAGGACCAGGAGCGGAACTCGCCGATGGCCGCCGCCTCTCGTGTTAGAAGGATCTTATCCGGCGGGAGAGGTGTTTCCTTTGCCTTAAGTCGCCGAAGTGTCTCCTGTCTCTTCTTCTCACGCTTCTCTACGGCTTTTGGCCTCGGGCGAGAAGGCTCTCGTGCCTTTAGGTGCGGAGGAGCGCATGTGGCCCAACGCACATCCGGCTGCCGCATGAGCGCCATTGCATCCTCGTATATATCCATATTGCGGCGAACAGGGATGAGGATATCGATACCATAGTCCTTCTTGCACCGCGATATCGCTTCACCATCAAGGAAAGCACGATCGAGAATGAGTCTTTTCATAACCCCCTTGCCAAGGACCTCCACGAATTGCTTCACCAGATCATAAAGCACCGGACACTCGTGATCCTTGCCGGAGACCACCTTGACGGCAACAAAGAGAAAGTAGTCCATAGCCGGGTTGGTATGAAGAAGGGTCACCATCTTGTAGCACCGCCGCCACTGGCAGTGTGCCTTCTTAGCATCCGGCATCTTCTCGTATGCTTTCTGGCTGATCGGATGATCGTGCTCATCGAAGAGAAGCTTCGACGAACCCTCGTAGTTGGGGTTGTCGGGCACAAAGAGATAGGAGCCATCCCCTATGAAGATACCCGCCTTATCATATGCACGACGGCTGCGAAAGAGCCGCACCACATCACGAGAAAACCACCTCGTCAGGGCATCGGCATCGGTGTCCTTAGAGACCTTGCGAAGATAGTCCTGATCGCAGGGGGCCTCTCTGTCATAGTGATTCTTCTTGTTGAAGCCCTCACAGGCAACTGTCACATCGCCAGTATCCGGGTGCACAACCTTTCGGCCCACCTCAGGACCCAGGGCATTGAGCATACCCCCACAACGCACCACCAGAGGAAACGCATTGAACGAGTGCTCGCCATGCAGTCGCATGGAGAGATTACTCGCCACATAAAACCATAGCGGTACTTCCTCCTTCTGCCGGGGTGTAGGATAACTCTCCGCGAGGCTCTTAAGTATTGATCCGGCCTTGATGAAACGGAAGAAATCACTCTCGAACACCTCACCCGCCGCCTCTATGTAGTCAAAGTCACCGTTGCCAAGGGCTTCCAGGACATAAGGCTTGTTCTCCTCAAACACTACAAGGTCCATCTACAGCCTCATCTCAACTTCCTCTATCGCTCAACCCGGGGAACCTCATCACGGCGCATCCTCTCCATCCTATCCATCAACTTAAGCATCTGCCCGTGTACCTCCACCAGCCGCGCGCGTGACCGCCTCAGGCGCCTATAACGACGCACCTTAGCACGCACTTCAACAAGGAAGCCACGTGGAATAACTCGCAGACTCTTCCGGCCCTTCTCACTCGCACTGACTACCATGCTGCTATGCAACTCGCCACCAGCGCACTTACACCCCGGATTCCCACACTTGCGCTTCAGCTCATAGAGCGAGCCCTTGATCACCGGCTTATCGGAAAGGAACGGATCAATGAGACCCCGTACCTCCCCGGTGAGTCGAACGAGGGATCGTCTCAGTTGGCTCAACTTGCGCCTGTCTGATTGGGACTGTATCCTCATCTATATATAAACATACAGATTACAGTAGCAAATAGCAAGAAAACTCTACATCCCTGGAAAATCTTCTCCGGGTTGATTCAGGCAAGCCTCATAAGGTGCTCAATTGATGACCTGATATAGAGATACACCAGCATGCGGATACAGCTTCACCCGCTACGCGCTACTGTCTGAACCGCAGGCTGCCGGAGTTTGGAGTCGTAGGTGCCGAGGTGTCAACATTAGTCGACTGCTTCCCCCCAAATACAGGGGGCCGGGCTTTCACCCGGCCCTGGCCCTACTCTTGGATATCTCTCTGTATTGTCCCTACATTGTCCCTGGTGTCGCCATACCAGAACCACCCGGCGCTGGTGGCGGTGCCTGAGGCGGCTGTCCTGGCCCCTGCGGCCCCACCTGAAACTCCACAGTCGTCGCTGGCTGCATATCCTTGGTCCCGAACTTGCTCATTATGACAGCTCCAAGACCCACGGTGGCCGCCACGTAGATCACCGCGTATCCGATCACCTTTATCGTCGTACCCACGAGCCCCAGGCCTCCACCCGGGAGGCCTATGAGCGCGCCCAGTATCACAAGCCCCTGGAGGATTAAGAGGCCAATCACCATGCTCCCGTAAGGAGAGCGGCCATGGCCGTTTCCGATCCTCTCACCGACCGCGTAGCTCACTCCCACATAGCCTAGCAGAAGCGCCAGCGTCAGGAGCAGCGGAATAACGAATATCGCTACTGGAATTCCTATTACCGTCATGCAAAGCAGGGCCATCGCCGGCATAATCAGGACTTCGACCAGGAGTCCGATGAGCCCCATCTTGAAAGCTTCATTCCTCGAGAGCTCGCACACCCGCTCTACCGGCCGCCTGGCGACCGCCATCACGATGAGCCCCAGGACAACAAGAAGAATGGTCCACATCACAAACATGAAGAGCCGGCCGCCGCGCGAGAAAAAGCTCCCCGCGAAGAAAGGTCCCCGGTGAAACCCCAGCGGGTATCGTGCCCCGCTTCCGATACTCACCGTCTCGCCCCTGATTATGCCTCCCGGCTCCTTGGTGACACGCCCACCGACGGCAACCGCATCACCATCGATCTCCCCCTCGGGGCCTACCGTGATCCCGCCCCCGACAGAGACCACATCGCCGTCCACCATGCCGTCGACTACGATGCTTCCCAGTACGCTAACGACATCGCCCTCTACAATTTCGCCTGCTTCGATGACGATGTCATCACCGAACTGGACCACGTCCTCACCGATAACCCTGACCTTCTCAATCCTCGAGATACCCTCATCGGTGTCAATATGGGTATCCCCCACCTTGACACCACTGTCATCGATCCTGATCCGGGTCACAACCGAGTCTTCGGCCTTTAACGCCATCGGAGCCATGACTCCGAGCACTGCCAGGCATACGACAACAAGCGTTATCATCAGCTTCTGTGCCATGATTTCACCTCCCTGGGTTTTCCTAACCAGATTCCCATTCCATACATCATGATTATCGCCAGTACGCCTGCCATGAGGATGCCCATCGCCACCTGCGGCGCATAAGCCGAGGCCCTACTGCCAAGCGCACTGTCGAATACCAGTGATTTCGTTATATCAAGTAGCTTAAGGCCCACCCCGGCTACCCGGCTTAAGCCCCCGAGCACCGGACTCGACTGAAGTCCGCCGGTCAGGAGCCCAATGAAGCACTCCAGGATTCCTCTCCCATAGACCACCGCGATCATTCCTACCCAGGATGCCACACCAATGACCGGTGCCCAGCGGAGTACCAGCGACCGACGCTCCTTGGCCCTTACCTCCCTCACCACCTTACCCGCGACACTCTCAAAGGCCACTGCCGGCGCTGTCCTGATCGATTCTATAAGTGCGAGATCCAATGCGTAGAGAGCCCGGCAAGCCTCACATGAGGCCAGATGGTCCTTTAAGGCCTTCAACTCCGCCTTTATCTCCACCACATCCGGGTCGCCTTGAGTCAGGTCACCGTCGATCAGGCGCTCAAAGGCCTTGCCCACTCGCTCGCATGCAGGATCTTTTGGTCTTGAAGAGTCTCTTGGTTCCAACTTAGATACTCCCCTGGCTAATGCTTATGTCTCCACTCGAGGTCATGATATCCACCTTGAGCGCGCCGTCACCCAAGCTTCCATAGAGCCGCTTGCGGGTCGCATCCTTCACCACAAGAGGGATATTGGAGGTCATTGAGCCGCTGGAAGTACGCAAGTCGAGCTCCACCGAATCGCTATTGTAGATAACAAGATCCACATCACCGCTCGATGCGCCCACCTTGATCTCACCCTCGGAGGCGCCAAGGTGCAGGAGCACATCACCGCTTGAGGTGGTAAGATCGGCATTGCCCACATGGTCATAGAAATCAAGGTCGCCGCTTCCGGTGCCTGCTACCAGACCGCCCCGGGAGGAGCCAATCTCCAGGTCACCGCTTCCCGAACTGAAGTTCACATCCCCCATCACCTTTTCTATCTCGACGTCACCGCTTCCCACCGAGATCACGACACTGCCCTTGATATCACCCGCAACCAGGTCACCGCTTCCGGCCGTGAACTTTAGATACCCGCTTGCCCCTTTAAGATTGATGTCGCCGCTACCGGTCGAGGCCTCGAGCCCTGCGGCAAGTATCTCGGCAACCACGTCGCCGCTTCCCGTTCGGATCTTGACCGGCGCCTCCCGGTAGTCGATATCGATATCACCGCTTCCGGTATTGATGACGAGGTTTAAGTCCCCGGCGAGGGTTGCGATAATATCTATCGACACATAGCCCTTGGTGAACATGTCCATTCCGGTTCGTTTGATGCCCTTCCGCCCTATGATGAGGGTCGAGCCGTCCCGCTGAAAGGTGATCTCGGCCTTCTTGAGGAGCTCCGGCCCGTGGTCCTTCTTATTGGTCTTGAAGGTCTTCTTGATGACGAAGGTCCCATCGCTGCCGTCCTGGGAGAGGATCTCAACATCCGTCGAGCCCAGCTTCATCTCGATCGTATCCACACCGGTAAGATCGACGACCTCGGTGGTGGTCTCATTGCCCTTGTACTTATAGTCTCCCTCCAGCACGCATCCTGAGACGCTTGTCGTGAGCAGAACGAGAAGTCCTACCGTCAATGACCTCTTCCAAGTGATGTTCAATGTTGCCTTCCGCATCAGCTTCCGCGTAGTAGTCCGTGTCATTGCGTCCCTACCTCCTTTCGCACCAGCTTCTTAAGCTCAAGCCTCCCCCTGTGGAGCAGGACCTTTACCGTCCCCATGGGAATGGAAAGCGCGTCGGCGATCTCCTTATAGGCGAGGCCGTCCTTGTAACGCAGGAAAAGCACCGCCTTGTACCTGGGATCCAGCCGCTCGAGACAGCCCTCCACCAAGTCCCAGTCGAGGGCATCGGCGACCTTTGCGTCATGCCGCGTCCTGCCATTGGAGATGTCCTCCAGGCGAATCTCCCCCTCATAGGCGAAGGTCCTACTCTCGAGCTTCCGCCTCCTTAAGAAGTCGAGCGAGCGGTTGGTGGCAATCTTGAAGATCCAGCCCGTGAAGGAGTTGGCCACCTTGTACTGGTTGAGATTCGTAAGCGCTCTCACCATGGTCTCCTGGAGGATGTCTCTCGTATCCTCGTAGTTACCCACCATCCGGTAGATGTGACCGAAGAGCCTCCGCTCATAGAGCCTGACAAGTGCTTCCTGGGCCTTCCGGTCTCCATCTAAAGCTCCCTGGATGAGTTCTATTTCGTTTATCCCTTCCATAACCAATACGAGCCGGCTCCTAAGTTTGTTTCAGTTTTGTTTCGGGTTTGGTGCTGGTTCTGTGTTCGGGTTTGGGCCGGTCTCCTCCTCATTCCTGAATATCACCTTGAGCGGCCATTTTCCAATGGATTTTCGAGTGGAGATCGGTGTTTGAGGCACGGCGACCCTGCTATCGAAGGCTGCTGGTCTCGGTATGTTTGCATTCTGGAAGCAACAGCGATTCTTGCATAGTATGTCCACGAAACGTGGACGTGGCTGCCTGCAAATGGGGTTCGCTCAGTGGATGAGATAATGAGTACCCGTGGCAGAATACCACTGATCCCCCCGGGTGTGTTTAGTCAGATAGCGGCTTTCCAGCCAGTCCTGCAAGGTCATCCATGTCTCCAATGAGAAAGATCTTCTCCCCTGTTAGGATGGCATTCACGAAGTGGTGGCCTTCTTCAATCTTTGCGCGAAACTCTTCCGGTGGATAGATAATGGCGTTTACCTCCCGTCCCAGCTCTTCTTCTGCCGATCTCAGGGCCCTGGATGCCGCGGCCAGGCTGGTGGTGCCCACAACAACCAGATCGATGTCACTCGCGGCATTCTCACGGCCTTCAGCAAACGAGCCGTAGATGAAAGCCACACGAACACAGTTCGTCAACGGCTCCAGAGCCTTTCGCACAACATCTCCGACTGCAAAGGTCTTAACGGCCAATCCCCTTAGCTCCTCAAAAACTGGGGAGTCACGGTTGACCTGATAGTATTTCTGGCGCCCTTCCTCTTCGCAGACCAGTATGCCCATCCGGGCGAGGCGGGCGAGCTCGCGGCTAAGGTTGGTCGAATCCTCCCCAAGTATGTTGGCCAGCTCCCTCACATAGTAGCGCTCACGCGGATGCGTTAGAAGCCACCCAAGAGCCCTGGCGCGCAGCCGAGAGCCAAATAGGCTGTCCAGCATGACGGACTCCTTTCGCAGTTATAATTACTGCACTTGCAGTGAAATATACTGCATTCTCGAGCTATGTCAAGCGAAAAAGAGGTGCCAGGCGCAGACGATTTAGTGCGGGGCCAGGTTTAGACAGGGGCAGGTGGGCGGCTCGCGCCTCTATCCCCTTGACCTTCTGCCCGTTGGGCCACCCCGGGATTGTCGGAGACCCCATTGTGTGGGAGGATTACACATTCGAATTGTCCTGACAGCGAACATGCCCCTATCTTCATCCTCGCGGGTGAAAACATACTTGACAAATAGACGCCCAAATGGTAATTATGGTTCCGTGATTGATAGACCTTATTGGATCAGGCGAATCCAGGACGCTTGGCAGGAGCGCCCGG
>JAUXGG010000126.1 GCA_030622265.1 Candidatus Eiseniibacteriota bacterium | reverse complement strand
TCACCGTTGGCATCGGTCTCGGCATCTATTGCACTGAAAGTGGCGGATAGCATCCCGTAGTAGGTTGCTCCCGCTGCAGGCGTGATCGAGAAAGAGAACTGGCCTGCGGAGATGCCCTGAACCGGGGCATCCGAGCCGTCCCTTACCGTCACCTTCACGTATTCATACGCAGGCCCATCACCTGAGGGGCAGGTGGTCATGCCGCTTTCGGTCTCATGAGTGAGCGTAACGAAGGAGTAGTCCGGGTCGATTGAGGTACCGCATTCGAACAGGGATACCGTGAAATCATCGATCCCCGCCTCTACCACAGAACCTGAACCGAGATCGGAAGCTTCGAAGCGCACCTTGACCTGCGACGTGGGAGTCACATGGTCTTCAACCATGAAACTGTACTTCGTCCACGCCACGGGAGTGGGTGTCGCGGGACCGATAGTGTTGACCGGGACCCAGCTCGAGCCATTGTCGTTGGAGACATAGACTATGAAGAGATCATTGTTAGGATCAGCGCCGAAATTGTTGGTGTACCAGAGGGCGTAGTCTACCATAGCGCTGGCGACACCGTCCAGATCGACCGCGGGTGACATCAGCCAGGTGATGCCGCCATCGACATCGGAGTTATCATCGACATTGTCGGTGAGATAGCAGCTTCCCGACCCGTCATAGTCTGAAGCGGGATCGCCGCGGTCGCCGCCACCCACCGGCACTCCCCTGTCCCAGGCGCCGTCGGTAAGGCCTCCATCATTCTCAACCGTCCAGCCTGTGTCAGTCTCGAAGTCATCGGCGAACAGGGTGGTAGTTGTGCCTACAACCGAGCTGTAAACCGCGGAGGGCGCGGTGGCAGGATCATATACCGTGCCGCTTTCCGTACCCTGGGCGCTGAAATAGAATTCAGGCGCGTCATCGCATGCCGCCGCCGGAAGGGTCGCCTCGTAAAGGTCGCCGCTCACGTGGACCAGTGATGAGGTGAGCCAGGCGCCACCGTCATAGCGGTAGTGAAGCGTGCCGCTGCCGGGAACATAGGTGTCCGAGAATTCCTCGATCTGGACGCTTATGGGCACCGGCTGGTCCGGCGGAATTATGGCAGGAGCCCCGTTGGGAAGGCTGAGGGCGATCCGGCACGTTGCCGAATAGTCGACGAAGCAGGCCGCATAGCCGATATCACACACACCGTATTCGATGCGCATGTAGCCGCTTTCACCCCACCCCGGACCCCAGGAGTTCCTCAGGAACCACACGCCGCTTGAGCCCTGGCCGTCGTCCCAACCCACAAGGACCACGCCATGGTTTATGACCGAACACGTGGGGCCGGAGAATATGCCGCCGGTATAGCCGTGGAACTCATCATTTACGCAGACCGCCACACAGACCGGACCATAGTCCAGGATCGCCTGCTTGAGATCATCCACCGCCGGTATGTCGCCGGTACCTATATAGGCCCAGTTATCGATCCAGTAATCGTGAGGATACGGACAATTGCACGGCGCATCGGTGGCAGTATAAGGGAAGTGCTCTTCAAGCACGGCCCCGAAGCCGCCGCAAGGATCGGTTTTCCACTCGTGGTACTCGTGGGCCCACCACCCGCCGCCACAACCCCAGCCGTCGGAATTGCAGCTAACGAGCCACTGCTCGGACAGATCCACCTCGAGCCCGTCATTGATCAGGATATTGCACTCGAGTGGGCCGGCCGTGGCGAAGGCCCAGCAGCTGCCGCACGAGCCCTGGTTCTTGACCGAGGTGCATCCACCCGTATCACGCCAGTCATAATATGAGGGCAGCTGCAGCCGCGGGGGAAACTTGACGAAGTGCGCATTGTCACGCCAGTTCTCCGGCACCTTGAGGCCGCAGAGCTGGTCCAGGGTATACTGCGTGGCCGAATTCTCCCCCACCGTGAAGGTCCAGCCCTCCGCTTCGACCCGCTGCCGGAGCGCATCGATGTCTACGGTGCAGGGGACTTCACTGCGGTCCTCCTGATTGAAAGCCGCACGCTCGTAAGCCTGTTCCGCGACCACCAGGGGCGCACAGAATGCAAGCACGCAAACAACCACTGCCACCAGCGACAATACGATACTGCCTCTCATCTAAAACCTCCTCTCGGGTTACCCGAGTCTGATTGCGGACACCCGCAGAAGGGGCGGGTGCACTGGAATAGACTTGACTGGAACAGTTCTGTGGGGAACTGCCTTGAGTATGTGGATCCCCGGAGGGGAAAGACCGATGGGCCTCTTCAGCCCCTTGAAAGCTCTACGTCTGTTCATGACCCTCAGATGTGTTTGTACGTTCCTATTGCATTATACCGTAGATTGCGCCCTGGTTCAAGCAGGAACGACATGAGGGAGGCGATGCGCCGGAAAAGAGGGACAGCCCCTTTTCCCCAGGAAAAGGCGCTGTCCCCTATTTAGATCATGACCTGGGGATCGACATCCACGCTGAATCTTATGCCTGGGGGAAGACTTCCGGCGCGCACCTTCTCGAGGCACTGCCGCACGAAGGGCGAGAGGTTCTTTCTCGGTGCCCCCCTCACCATCAGATGCCACCTGTGGACATTCCTCAGCTTGGCCAATGGCGCCCTTGAGGGGCCGATCACCTCGACCTTGGTTTTAAGCGACCCGGCCTGATGGAGTATCTCAGCCTGATGCGTGGCAAGCGTCGCCAGCTTGCGGGCCGCGGACTCAGCCTGAGCCTGCTCCCTGGCTTCCACCACCACTCTCACCAGCCGTGAGAAGGGCGGATAGCCGAGCTCCTCCCTCATCTCGGCTTCCTCGGCGTAGAATCCCTTGAAGTCGTGGGCGGTGACATACTTGAGCGAATGGTGGTCCGGATTGAAGGTCTGTACTATGACTTTGCCCGCCACCTCACCGCGGCCGGCGCGGCCCGCGACCTGGGTCAGGATCTGGAAGGTCCGCTCGCCCGACCTGAAATCGGGCAGGTTCATGGAAACGTCGGCATTCACCACGACCACCAGCCCCACACTCCTGAAGTCATGCCCCTTGGCGAGCATCTGGGTCCCGACAAGGAATCTCACCATGCCGCTCCCGAAGTCATTGAGCAGGGCCTCGGTCGAACCTTTCCGGCGGGTGGCATCCCGGTCAAAGCGGGCGCAGGTCGTTTCCGGGAACTTCTCGGCGATATGGTCCTCCACCCGCTGAGTGCCGAGCCCGACATAGGTGATATTGGACCCTCCGCACCTGGGGCACTCATCCCAGCCCGGCTCGGTATGGTCACAGTAGTGACACTTAAGATCCTTCCGGCCCGAATGATACGTGAGCGATACGCAGCAGTTCTTACACCTGGGTACGAGGCCACAGTCGTCGCACTGGATGAAGTTGGAGAAACCTCTGCGATTCAAGAATAGCAGGACCTGCTCGTCGCGCGTGACTGAGGCCTCGATCGCCTCCTGGGCCTCTTGAGAAAGAGGTGATTGGGTGTCGCTCCCTTTCATGTCCACCACCTGGACCTCGGGCAGCACGCCACCCGATATGCGATCCGGCAGTTCATGGAATCCGTAGCGTCCCTCGAGGGCGGCATGGTAGGTCTCGATCGTGGGGGTGGCGCTTCCCATCACGACGACCGCCCCGGCCGCACGGGCCCGAACGATGGCTACCTCCCGGGCATTGTACCTGGGAGAATCCTGCTGCTTGTACGAGGTGTCATGCTCCTCATCGACTACGATCAAGCCAAGATTGCTGAAGGGGGCAAAGACCGCGGAGCGCGCGCCCACAACCACATCCACGTCTCCCGACATGATGCGCTGCCAGGTGTCATAGCGCTCACCGGTGGAGAGCCCGCTGTGAAGGAGCGCGGCCCGGTTGCCGAACCTCGCACTTACTCTCTCCATGATCTGCGGCGTAAGCGCGATCTCGGGCACGAGGTAGATGGCCTTCCTGCCCTTGGCGACCACCCGCTCTATCAGGCGGAGATAGACTTCGGTCTTTCCGCTTCCGGTCACTCCCAGAATGAGTGATGCGCTAAAGCGCTCCTCATCGATGGGCTCGCTTATGCCCTTGAATGCGGCTTCCTGGTGGGAGGTAAGAACAGGCACCTCCTCCTTGACGGAGCCTGATGCTGCCCGAGGGCTTCCTGCCCCCCCGCGACCGGCCGTCTCCTCAGGATCAGGCGTCCCCCGGATATCGGCCAAATCCCCAGGGTCGGCCGTCCCCAGGGGAACAGCCATCGCCTCCAGCCGCCTGGCCAGAAGCCTCGAGCCCCGCCTTTTGACCGCGCCTGTCTCGTGGGAGATGTATTTCTCATTCTCGAGCGCCTGGAGCTCAGCCTCGATGTCTGCCCCTCCCACCTTGCGCTTCACGGTATCGAGTCCGATGGGCTTTCCGGATGAGAGCGCGTCGATGATGGCGCCACGTACCAGGTCCGAGGCCTTTATCATCTGAAGCTCCAACTCACCGGGGGCTTTCTCGAGCTTGTAGACCCGCTTGAACTTGACCGGCGGGGGCGACATTGCGGTCAGGACCTCTCCGATGGGAGCTATATAGTAGTCGGCTATCCATCCCGCCAGCTTGTAAAGTTCTTCGGTAAGCACCGGATTGGCATCCGCGATGCCCTTCACCGCCTTGAGTTTCCTCTCCCCTGCCCCGACGCGGGAGAGAGCGCGCACAAACCCGGTAACGATCTTGCCCCGCAGGGGAACCGTGACCCTGGCGCCAATCTTGATGCGGTCCTCCAATTCCTGAGGAACCGAATAGGCCAGGGTCTTCTCGATAGGTACCGGAACCGCGACATCCGCTTTCAAGATTCGCTTCAAGGGTAGTCATCTCCGAGCAGCAGGTCAGAGAACGCAGGGTGACCTGATTATGGATCCTCCAACTCTGATTACTGCAGATCGGCTTGATTGTCAACAGAGTTGGCGAAACCGGAACTGTCAATATTCTGACAACCAGTTGGAAATACACAAGTTATGGAAGCAGCGCGGCCAGCCTGAATGATTCCGGAACTCGACAAACTCTTATCACCGATCGCTTACACAAGGCGGGGTCCCACGCCCATCATCTGCATCCTCGAGAGCGGCAGGTTTCCCGCACCGTTCGGCAGCATCATCCCGAACATCTGTCCGAGCGTATCCTTGCTCGCGGATTTCTTCGGATCGCGCAGGGCGGCGGTAGCCCAGAAGGTGGAGAACATGTCCACCTCCATGCCGGAAGGCGCGGCGGCAAGGGCGATGATGAATGCCGCAAGCGTATAGTCCATAGTCCCGCTCATCACCCCGAGAGCCAGCCGGTCCTCCGGCGCTTTCGCCGCAAGGGCCTCAACCCGTTTCATTAAGTCCTCTAAAACCTTTTCATTGTCAGCTATGTTTCTCTCTCTTCCCGGGCGGGAGAATCACCTTCCGGCGCCTATAAGAATTGTGTATTCAGCGGTGAGATAAGCCGGTCGGGGATAATAAAGGGGACAGACACCTATTTCCGACTTGCGGAAATTGGTGTCTGTCCCCTTTATCATCAGAGCAAGCCCAGCGCCTGGCCCATCATCTCGAGTGTCTGCTCGTCCTTGAAGCCCAACTGCTGGCTCGCTCCCGACGGGCATACCGCTGAACAGCTCCCACACCCCTTGCAGAGCGCCGTGTTTATCACGCTGATCTGCCTGCCGCCGCGCCACACCAGGCCCGGAGCGTCATAAGGGCAGGCGGCGACACACATACCGCACCCGGCGCAGATGTCCGCATCCACGCTGGCCACGTTCGCCACCGACAGGTACTCATCGGAGCTGATGATGGTGCAGGCCCTCTCGGCGGCAGCCTTGGCCTGGGATATGGTCTCGTCAGCCATCTTGGGAGAATGAGCGAGTCCGGCGAGGAAAATGCCCTCGGCGGAAAAGTCAACCGGCCGGAGCT
>JAUXGG010000206.1 GCA_030622265.1 Candidatus Eiseniibacteriota bacterium | reverse complement strand
TCTACAGGTTGAATGCCTCGCAGGCGGCCTGGAAGGAATCCTCCTGGGTATTCACCGAGGCATACATAAGATGGTTCTCCGAAGATGGTGAGGTCGCGCGCGAGCAGCACATGGCAGAGGGCTCGCTCCCGGGGGTCACGGACCATCCCAGGAACATCATCCAGGAACAGCGGCAACCCGAGGAAATGGGTTACCGCGAATTGTCCAACCTGGTGGCCAGGATCGTCGAAAGCGGCGGTGACCCGATGAGGTACAGGGTCGGACTGCACATGAAAATCGCATTCCCCTTCACCAACTTGATAGTTGTGCTCATCGGCGCGCCTCTTTCAGCCCGTCTCAGGCGAGGCGGCATCGCGGTCGGTGTGGGCCTTGGGATGACGGTCACCTTCATCTACTACGGGTTTATCCGGGTCGGGCAGACCATAGGCGACCACGGAATCATTCCGCCGCTCCCCGCAGCCTGGCTCGGCAATATCTTCTTCGCCATATGCGGCATCATCCTTATCCTGCGCGAGGAAAAACTCTAGCAGGCCTGGCGGAGGATGAGTATCTGCTTCGCTCAGTCCAGGTGCAGGCAGGAGGCAGCTTCAGACCTCAGTCTGCGAAAGCCCGTGAATCTGGAGAGCAGGTTCACCGATCGGTGCAAATTCACAAACCGGTACCTGACCCCAGGGTTGTGAATTTGGGCGGCCCTTTGGCTACGTGCCCATCTTCCAGGACGCCAGATACTTCTTTTGCTTCTCCGTGAGCGTATCTATGCTGACTGCAAGGGCATCGAGCTTCAATCTGGACACGTATGAGTCTATTTCCTCGGGTACCGGGTAGACGCCGGGCTCGAGCTTGCCGCGGTTCTTGACCAGGTGCTCAGCGCACAGGGCCTGGTTGGCAAAGCTCATGTCCATCACCATCGCGGGATGGCCTTCCGCAGCCGCCAGGTTGATCAGCCTGCCCTCGCCGAGAATATAGATCCTCTTGCCGCCAGGGAGCACGTATTCGTCCACGTTGTCCCTGACCGTCCGCTTCGAGGTCTTGATCTTCTCGAGATCTTCCAGATCGATCTCCACATTGAAGTGGCCCGAGTTGGCCACCATGGCGCCTTCCTTCATCAGATTGAAGTGCTCCACACGGATAACAGATATATCACCGGTAACGGTTATGAAGAGGTCCCCTATCTTCGCAGCTTCTTCCATGGGCATGACGGAGAAGCCGTCCATGGCGGCCTCCAGGGCCTTCAATGGGTCCACCTCGGTCACGATAACGCGCGAACCCATGCCCTTCGCTCTCGAGGCTATTCCCCGGCCGCACCAGCCATAGCCGGCAATCACGACAGCCGAACCGGCCAGGAGCATATTGGTAGCCCTCAACACGCCGTCCAGGCTGCTCTGGCCCGTTCCGTAGCGGTTGTCAAAGAAGTGCTTGGTCATAGCGTCGTTGACGGCGACTATGGGGTACTTGAGAGCGCCTTCCTGCGACATGCTTCTCAACCTGATCACTCCGGTGGTGGTTTCTTCGGTACCTCCGATAACCGAGTCGGCCATCTCAGCCATCTCGGAATGAACCGTAAACACCAGGTCCGCGCCATCATCCATCGTGATATGCGGAGAGAAGTCGAGAGCCGACCTGATATGCTTGTAATAGCCCTCGGAGTCGATGCCGCGGATCGCGTAGACCCCTATTCCCTCGTCTTCAACCAGGGCTGAGGCGACATCGTCTTGAGTGCTCAGTGGATTCGACGCGCAGAGCCTGACCTCGGCGCCACCCGCCTTCAGCGTCCGGGCAAGATTCGCAGTTTCGGTTGTAACATGGAGACAGGCGGAGATCTTGATGTCCTTCAAGGGCAGCTCTCTCCGGAACCTCTCCTCTATCATGGCCAGTACCGGCATGTTGCGGGCTGCCCACTCGATCCGTAACCGTCCTCTGTCCGCTAATGATTTGTCTAGAACATCGTAATCCATCCTGGCCTCCTCACACGCTCTTCTTCAGGTCCTCGACCCTGTCTGTCAACTCCCACGTGAACCCTTCCTCTTCACGGCCGAAATGACCATAGGCCGCGGTGTTGCGGAATACCGGACGCCTGAGCTTGAGTGTTTCGATGATCGACCTGGGTCTTAAGTCAAAGACCCTGGTCGCGACCTTAACCAGCTCCTCGTCCGGGACCACGCCGGTCCCTCCTGTGTTTATCATCACGGATATGGGCTCCACCACTCCGATCGCATAGGCAATCTGTACCTCACACTCGCTCGCCAGATCGGCGGCGACGATGTTCTTGGCCATGTACCTGGCCATGTAGGATCCGGACCTGTCAACCTTGGTGGGATCCTTGCCCGAGAAGCAGCCTCCCCCGTGGCTTCCGACACCGCCGTAGGTATCGACGATAATCTTCCTGCCCGTGAGGCCGCAGTCACCCTGGGGACCACCGATCACGAAACGGCCCGTCTCGTTGATGTAGTACCTGATCTTGCCTTCCTCGATCATCTCATCGGGGACAACCGGTCTTATCACCTTCTCGATCAGGTCATCCCTCAGCTGCTGGTCGGAGATGTCCGGGTGATGCTGGGCGGCAACCACCACGCCCCTTACGCCGATAGGCTGTCCGTCCTCGTATTCCACCGTGACCTGCGACTTCCCATCCGGTCTCAGGTAGTCCAGCGTGCCTTTCTTTCTCACCTCGGCCATCTTGCGCACGATCTTGTGCGCCAGCATGATGGGCATGGGCATCAGTTCGGGCGTCTCCACCCTGGCATAGCCGAACATCATGCCCTGGTCGCCCGCGCCTTCGCGGTCCACTCCCCTCGCGATATCCGAGGACTGGTTATCGATCGAGGTCAGGACGGCACAGGTCTCGAAATCGAAACCATAGGTAGCATCCGTGTACCCGATTTCCTTTATCACCCTTCTTACGATGCCGGGTATGTCAACATACCAGCTGGTGGTGATCTCTCCGGCGACGAAGGCGAGTCCGGTGGTCACCAGAGTCTCGCATGCAACTCGCCCATTGGGGTCCTGCCCGATTATGTCATCAAGTATGGCATCCGAGATCTGGTCGGCGACCTTGTCGGGATGCCCCTCGGTAACCGACTCCGAGGTGAACAGATGCTTCTGGTCGGTCATCATATTCCTCCATCATGGCCTATGTGAAATCTATCTCTGAGGAATCTCCAACGTTGAGTCTCTTGAACATACCCTTCACCGCCGCATTATCCCCGATGAGGGAGGAGTCCAGGAGACCGTCCTCCACCACAGCGCTCTCACCCAGTATTGAATTCCTGATGATGGACCGCTTGATCGTCGAGTTCTTGGCCACGGATACAAAGGGCCCGATGACCGAGGATTCAACCGTAACGTTCTCACCGATGTAAACGGGGTCGATTATGATGCTGCCGGGTATCTTGACCTCGGGAGAGGCCAGCTCGAGAAGCGCCTTGTTGGTTTCCAGGAGCGCCTCCGGCTTACCGCAGTCATACCAGCCCTCGACCTCAAACGACTTGAGCACCGAGCCGTCCTCGATCATCAGGTTCAAGGCGTCCGTGAGCTGGAACTCGCCCTTGGTGCGCTTCCCCGACTTTATTATGGAATCCAGGGCGCCGTAGAGGGCGGCCGATTCGGTTATGGCGTAGATGCCGGCGACGGCGAGATCGGACTTGGGCTTCTCAGGCTTCTCCACCAGGCTGACGATCCTGGAATCCTGGAGTTCGGCAATGCCGAACCTCCGGGGATCCGCGACTCGCTTGACCCCGATACTGTTTCCACCCGAGGCGACCATCTTCTTAAGATCACCCTTGAATATGGTATCCCCGAGCAGTATCAGCACCGGCTCCTCGCCAATGAACTCACGGCTCAGGTAGATGGCGTGGCCCAGGCCCAGCCGTTCGGACTGCTCGACGAAGCTGAGATCGATATCGTAGTTGGCCCTGACATAATCCACTATGTTCTCACCCCGGTAACCCACCACGAGCACCACTTCCTTGATGCCCAGCGCCACGACGTCATCGAGGATATGGCCCAGGATCGGCTTGCCCGCGACGCGCAGCAGGGGCTTCGGAATCGTGTGGGTGTGCGGCCTGAGCCGCGTGCCTTCGCCTGCCACGGGGATAACAGCTTTCATCTGTACCTCTCTAGCTTCGGCCCAGCTTCGATTTCAGCCCATCTATGGTAGCTATGGGAGTGGGATCCAGCCCGCGTAGAAGAGCCAGGTAAACACTGGCGTAGTCTCCCAGTAATATCAGTGAAAAGAGCCGGGAAAGCAAACTGGTTCCGCTTCCCCAGTACTCGCCGCAGAAGCTCGCCCGGTCCCTTATGATCTCCCTGATCAGCGGAAACCTGGCGCTCACTCTCGGGTGCTCGCCGGAGAAGCGAAGGAAAATGACGCCGGCCTTCAGGCTTGCCTCCGGGACCTCCCACCCCATTATGTCATTGTGGCTCATCTCCGGCAGCAGGCCGGCGTAGGCCATCTTCTTCGAGTTCTCGCAGATCTGGTTCTTCCACCTCAAGCCCACAGCCTTCAGCTCGCTTGCGCAGTAGAG
>JAUXGG010000267.1 GCA_030622265.1 Candidatus Eiseniibacteriota bacterium | reverse complement strand
GAATGGCCAACCCGACCATCCTTTCCTCTGGGCCGGCTTCATAGCTCTGGGGAACTCAAGATAGGCATTTGGTCCTACCTATGCTCAAGGGGCCTACACTCTATAGGAATCAGGGCCTTACCCTGGTATTCTCACACGCTGCTGTCGTGACTCCGAGAGCTACCAGCGCCACTGCCACCAACCGGATGAGACGGGCGAAGGCTTGTGCCAGCCGCGTCATCGGCATTACCTCTTCCGGCGGACGGGCCGGCGGCTTGTGCTCCGCTTATGGCGTGAGAGCCGCTTCTGGAATGATGTGAGTTCTCCCGTCAGGAAACGTCCTGCCGGAATCTCAGGATGCTCCGAAAGCGATATTGAGATCTTGATGAGCTTCTCGATATTACGCACATCGCTGCCCTGGTCGGGAGTAGCAAAGGAGATGGCGTACCCCTCCATTCCCGCCCTTCCGGTCCGGCCTATCCTGTGAACATAACTCCCCGGTTCGTCGGGCAGGTCATAGTTGACCACCAGCTCGATACCCTGAACATCGATTCCGCGAGCCGCAATATCTGTCGCCACCAAGATTCGATACTTCCCGGACTTGAAACCGTTCAAGGCTTCCCTTCGCTGGGGAAGCGTGCGGTCCGAGTGGATCTCGGCTGCGGCAAAGCCGGCTTTCTTCAGAGATCGCCTCACCCTCTCGGCCCCTCTCTTCGTCCGCGAGAAAACCAGAACCGGACCCCTGTATTGCTGGAGGAGCTTCTCAAGAAGAGATCCCTTGAGCTTCTTCTCCACGACGAAGACTTCGTGGGAGACTCCCTCCGCGGCAGCGCCCGATGGCGCGATCTCGGTCCGCACCGGGAGCTGCATATGGGCAGAGGCCATCTTCATTATCGCGGTCGGCATGGTTGCTGAAAACAACATGGTCTGCCGCTTCTTGGGGACAAGCCTGATTATCTTGTCGATCTGCGGAGCGAAGCCCATGTCCAGCATGCGGTCGGCTTCATCAAGTACCAGGACATGGACATCATTGAGCCGCACGATATTCTGACCCATGAGATCTATCAGGCGGCCGGGAGTGGCCACAATTATGCGGGGACCTCTCTTGATCGCGGCGATTTGCCTGCCCATACGTTCCCCGCCTATGACCACCGCGGTTCCCATTCGCAGAGCCTGCGTGAAGGGTCTGAGATGAGCGTTTATCTGGATTGCCAGTTCGCGGGTCGGGGCAAGCACAAGTCCCTTACCCTTTTTCTGGGTAAGACGCTGGACCATCGGGACACCATAGGCGAGGGTCTTGCCCGTACCGGTCTGTGCGATGCCGACAATGTCCTTGCCCTCAATCGCAAAGGGTATGGCCTTGTGCTGGATGGGTGTCGGGATGCTGTAGCCAAGCGACTCGATCTTATCAAGCAACTTGGGCGCTATGCCGAGCCCGTAGAAATTCTCATGACGCGGGTTCATAATTGATCTCCTTCATGGCCCGGCATCCTGCCGTGGCCTTATGTGTACCATACGTATTGTAGCACATCATCCCCGGAGGGTACTAAGGTATAATCGTGGGTTTCCGCTTGCAGCAGGTCGGTTGGAGCATGTTGAACAGTGACGGCTTTTCCCATATACTGCGCCTACCGAAACAGGCGAGGAATGTGAAGCGAAAGGCCGACCGGAGTCAGGCCGGCGGAATCCGCTCAGGGCAGTGGGTAAAACTATTCGAGGTGTTCTGCGGGCTTAGTTGCTACGGTAAGAAGATTGAATCCCAGCATGAATCTCTGCTCGAAGGAGATCCGGAAACCGGCTTGCCCGAGAAGACGGTGAACCTCGCTCCGGGAGAGACCGTATACCTCCCCATCCTTCATTCCGCGCTCCCTCTGATCGGCATCCCAGGGCCTGCGCAATAAGTGCCATACCCTGCCCACTGGTGCCGGGATCATGGTCGTGATGATATGTCCCCCGGGCCTCAAAACCCTGTAAGCTTCTGCGAGAGCCTCTACCCGGTTGGGGATGTGGTTAAGCGCGGCCACAACTGTGACGGTATCGAACTCACCATCCTCGAATGACAAGGAGGCGGTGTCATCGACCACCACATCGACATCTCCCCACTGGTAGACATCAACTCCAGTGCCATCACCATCGTAGGAGCGTACAAGATCATTGAGGCCACAGCCGACATCGAGAAGCCGGCCTCTTATGTGCGGAAGCACGACGCGTAGGCGCCAATCCGTCACGAATCTGCCGAGTCTATCTCTCATATGAGACCGCCCCTCTTGTGGCTCTGTCTCTCTTGCGGATCTGCATCTCTTGCTGACTAACCAACCCGGATCAGCGATGCAGGGCTTATGGTTTCACACATCTCGACCTGTCACAACTTCCCAGGTTGAGCTTAAGACTTCGTGAATGGAGGTATAGGTGAAGCAGGCGTTTCTTCCGGCGACCTTGAGGTTCTCGAAGCAGGCGAGATAATCCAGTATCCTCCTGGTTTTCTCCTCCGTACCCACTTGCAGAACCGGATAGGCGTATTCCATCCTCTTCACCTCAGAATCGATGAGTTCATCGTTCTTCACCCATCCTACCTCTGACAGCTGCGAGAGCACCAGTGCAGTCAGCCCATCATCGTCCATCTTCCAATAGGCGTCGCCGTGGTCACAGGCGATCTCCACCACCAGCGAGGTCTTCCCATCGGGGCTCATGAACGGGCTCCTGTTCCTGGGTTCATAGGCCCGGGTGAAGACAAACTTGGCCTCAGGACAATAGGTTGTAGCATTCGGGCTTATCCGGTCCCTGTTAAGAAAGAAAGCGACCAGAATCAGACTCCTGTAATGGAAGGTATCGGCCAGGGCAAGTATCTCACCATCCGGCGGAGGATCCATGATCCTGAGGAAATAGGGCAACGGAAGTGTAGTCATTACATCCTCAACTGCTATTTCCTCCGCCCCATTGATGGTCACAGTTGCGATCCGGCCATTATCGTGCGAGATCCCGGTAATGCTGGCGTCTGTCCGTATGCTCTCGCTGCCGCAAATCTCACCCAGCTTATCCGCTATCATTCCGATCCCACGCTTCGGGTAGTAGAAGGTCCCCTCAAAGTGCTCTACTGTGTCGTCCTTAGCTCTTACTGTCTCCTTGAGAAAGGTCCGAAGATTGAGACCTTTGAGCCGGGTCCTCGCCATGGATGAAGAGATTCTCACACAGGGAACCCCCCAGAGCTTCTCCGAATATGTGAGCAGGAACCGCTCTGCAACGGTATGCCCATACGTGTTGACGGCGAAGTCCTCAAAGCTCTCCCACGATTGCCCGCTACCTCTAAGCATCGACCGTAGGACCTCAGTCGCTGCGCGGATGGTTCCTGTAAGGCCCAGGTGACGTATCAGGCTAAGCAGGGTCAAAGGGAAATCAACGAATTTCCCCCGGTAGAGGATCTGGCTGGGTGTCGAGGTTCTAAGGAGATCCTCTCCCAACAGGTTTGCCACAGCATCCGTAATGGTCCTGTCCTTATCATGAAGCCGGTGCGCGCCCGAATCGAAGTAGAAGTCGCCGTGTCTATGGGTTACGCAGTTACCACCTATGCGCTCCTTTGCTTCGTAAACGGTGAAGGGCACACCCCGATCTTTGAGGTAGTACCCCGCAAACAGGCCGGCGGGACCACCGCCCAGAATGGAGACGTGCGCTGGCTGGTGCTCTATCATGACAACCGGTTCCTCGTCCACCTGGCCTCACCAGGAGCTTTAACAATTCGTGCCGCCAACCATCTCATTGGAAACCACCCGGCAACTTGTTGTCCAGCACAAAAGGGGATGGGTGTCCGTCCTCAGTCCTTGCGGGTGGGAGCGCGCCGGTCGACCGCGGAAGAGGCTCTCCGTGTTCCATAGGTGTCGCTCTCATGCACCAGGGAGAACAGGTCGCTTCTCTCACCCAGTACCCTGGCAAGGGGTCGATGCTTCTCGATGCCGATGGTCATCGGGCTAACATCATTTCGACACCGAGGATTT
>JAUXGG010000018.1 GCA_030622265.1 Candidatus Eiseniibacteriota bacterium | reverse complement strand
TTTATCATGGGCATCAAAATGCGGTTGGCCACGAAGCCCGGGTAGTCATTTACCAGGACTGGGTTCTTTCCGAGTTTCTCGGACAAAGCGGTGACCGCCTCTATAGTCTCATCAGAGGTCTGGACACCCTTGACTATCTCCACCAGCTTCATCATGGGAACCGGGTTCATGAAATGCATCCCGACTACCTTCTCAGGGCACTTGGTACCGGCCGCAATCTCGGTTATGGAGATCGAGGATGTGTTGGAAGCAAGGACGGCTCCGTCCTTACAGATGGAGCTCAGGTCCTTGAAGATCTTCTGCTTCAAGGTGTAATCCTCAGTGGCCGCTTCAACGACTATGTCGCAGTCGGCGAGGTCCTTTACACTCGTGGTCTTGGTGATCCTCTTGAGTGTAGCGTCCTTATCGGCCTCGGTGATCCTCTCCTTCTTGATCATGCGATCGAGGTTCTTCGTGATCCTGGCAATGGCCTTGTCCACGAAGCTCTCCTCAATATCCATCAACACGACGTCATAGCCGGACACCGCAAACACATGAGCAATGCCGTTACCCATGGTCCCCGCACCGATTACACCAACCTTTTTTACCTCCATTTCCTACCTCCTATTCCATCTCGATAGAAAGCGCCACGGCATTGCCGCCGCCCAGACAGAGGGCAGCCAGACCGGTCTTAAGGCCCCGGTCCTTCAGGGCATACATCAGAGTTATTAGGATCCTGGATCCCGTCGAGCCTATGGCATGGCCAAGCGCCACGCCACTGCCGTAGATATTCACTATGTCGGGGTTCAGGCCCAGTTCCCTGATATCCAGTATTGCCTGGGCCGAGAAAGCTTCATTGAGCTCAACCAGCTCGAAGTCCTCGATCTTGTAGTCCGTCACCTTGAGCAGGTTCTTGATCGCCTCGACCGGCGCAAGCATGACCCACTTAGGATCGGTCCCGCCGGTGGCATAGCCTGTGACTCTGGCTATGGGCTTGGCACCCAGCCTCTCGGCTCTCTCCCGCGACATCACAACCAGGGCGGATGCGCCGTCATTGACGGTGGGGGCGTTTCCCGCGGTCACCGTTCCATCCTTCTTGAACGCCGGCCTGAGCTTAGCGAGCTTCTCCACAGTCGTCCCCTCACGCGGCCCCTCATCCACCTCGAACTTTATGGGGTCCTTCTTGCGCTGGGGAACCATCACGGGCACGATCTCATCTTTGAACTTGCCGTCCTTGCTGGCGGCGACAGCTTTCCGGTGACTGTTGTAGGCGTATTCATCCTGTTCCTGACGCGATATATTGTATTTCTCTGCGATTATCTCGCCGGTGTTTCCCATGTGGAAGTCATTGAAGGCGCACCACAGGCCGTCGTGCACCATCGAGTCCACGAGCTTGCCGTTGCCCATCCGGTATCCCGTTCTGGCCTTGGGCAATAGATACGGGCACTGGCTCATGCTCTCCATGCCACCCGCCACTATGCAGCCATGGTCCCCGGCCTTGATGGCCTGAGCGGCAAAGATGACGGCCTTGAGTCCCGAGCCGCACACCTTGTTGATGGTGGTGCAACCCACGGTATCCGGAATCCCGGCCTTGAGCGCAGCCTGGCGTGCCGGGGCCTGGCCCATGCCGGCACCGACCACGTTACCCATGATAACTTCATCAACATCCTCGGGCTTGATACCCGCCCTCGACACCGCCTCCCGTACCACTACCGCACCCAGCTCGGGAGCCGGCAGACTCGCCAGTGAGCCAAGGAAAGCACCGGTAGCAGTTCGAGCACCGCTTACTATGACTATGTCTTTGGGGTCTGCCATCTTCCTCGTTCTCCTTTCACTCTATTCATACTTGCCGAGAGCGGAGGCAGATTCACAGAACCACTTCACTCTCTCAATATCTCCTCGCAGAGACAGCTCACATCCACTCGAGAGAATATAGCCTTCCCTCTCCTTCCCAACGGCCAGGCACCGCCTGACCTCGTTTTCAATATCATCTCGTGTACCATTCAAGAACACATTGGTCGATACATTACCTATTATGACAACCCTGCCCTGGGACACCTCGAACATCTTCTGGAGCGATGACGGCTCATCCATGCTGATCGCGACCGCACCCATCGAGGCAAGGTCCTCCATGATGGGATCAATGAAACCGCAGACATGCACGGTAACACTGGCCCCCTTCTCCTTCAGATATGAGATCACCTCCTTCTCATACGGTAAGACGAACTCCTTGAAAATCTTTGGTGAAATCAGGCTTATCGAAGCCGGAGCCTCGCTTACACTCAAGCCCGCTCCGGCCTCCTTCACGGCGACTGCAAACCTCTTGGCTATTTCCGTCGTGAGCTTCATTACTTCATGGACATAGTCAGGATCGGTCGCGGTGTCCACTATCAGGTTCTCGATTCCCCTGAGATCGGTGGCCAGGGTCCAGGGACCGCAGATCACGCCTCCGACCGGGCTTTCCTTGACGGTGCTGCTCACCTTCCGGCAGGCCCCCAGGTATGCGGGCATCCTCCCGGACTTATGCGGATCGGGTACCTCGAGCGAGCTTAGCTTTCCCTTGTCTTCCAGGAGATAGGACCGCAATCTGGGAACATCGTCCTCCGGGAACTCAACCTCGGCACCCATGGCGTCCACTTCTATGAAGAGATCGCCCACCAGCGCAACTATGTCGGGGTGGATCTCCTCTGAGAAGGCTATGTGCGCGTCCGCAAACCTGTCGTGATCGGTATAATAGGTCCTTGCATCAATCCCGATCAGCTGTCCCGCCAACCCGCTCACGATGGGATAGAACGGAACCCTGTCGGCGCGTTGTCGCTTGAAAGCAGCTTTTACCCTGTCAAAACCTGTCATGGGGTCACCTCTCTATCGGAGCAATTCCCTTGCGATAACCAGCTTCTGAATCTCGGTGGTACCTTCACCGATCACCGTGATCTTGGCGTCACGGTAGAACCTCTCGACGTCGTATTCCTTCATATAGCCATATCCGCCATGTATCTGGATGGCCATGCGTGTGGCTTTCATCGCTGTCTCGGACGCGAAGAGCTTGGCCATGGCGGCTTCCTTGATGATCCTCTCGCCCCTGTCCTTGGCCAGGGAAACATCATAGACGAGAAGCCTGGAAGCCTCTACCTCGGTCGCCATGTCCGCAAGCATGTTCTGGATAGCGCCAAAACTGGAGATAGACGCCCCAAACTGCTTGCGCTCCTTGGAGTACTTGACGCTCGCATCGAGCGCGCCCTGGGCGATACCGAGCGCCATGGCGCCGATGGATATCCTCCCCCCGTCGAGGGTACGCAGAAACACCTTAAAGCCCTCTCCCTCTTTCCCCAGCAAATTCTCAGCCGGCACCCTGCAGTCCTCGAAGATAAGCTCACCAGTATCAGAACCGCGTACCCCCAGCTTGTTTTCCTTCTTACCCGGCTTGAACCCGGGCATTCCCTTCTCGAGGATAAAGGCCGAGATTCCCCTGGTTCTCTTCTCCTTGTCCGTCATCGTGGTAACGACGAAAGTCTCAGCGGTACTTGCATTGGTTATGAAGCACTTGGTCCCGTTTATGACATAGTGGTCTCCATCCCTTACCGCCGTGGTCTCGGTGGCGCCGGCATCCGAGCCGGCATTGGGCTCGGTGAGCCCGAAGGCGGCCAGTTTCCTGCCGCTCGCGATATCAGGAAGGTACTTCTTCTTCTGTTCCTCGGTCCCGACATCGAAGATAGGATAGCATCCGAGTGAGGTATGGGCCGCCATGGTGATCCCCGTTGAGGCACAAACTCTCGAGATCTCCTCGACACCTATGGTGTAGCCCAGGGTATCGCCGCCACCACCACCCAACTCCTCAGGAAAAGGCATTCCCATGAGCCTGAGCTCGCCCATCTTCTTCACCGTCTCCCAGGGAAATTCACAAGTCTCGTCGATCTCCTGGGCAACCGGCTTCACCTCCGCCTCGGCGAATTCCCTCACCATCTTCCTGATCATTATGTGTTCATCGCTGAGCTGCATCAGTTACCTCCTGAACCAGTTTCCACGGCGATCGACGTACATCCGGACATGGCCCCGGACAGGCACGGTCATTACGCCCGCGAGGCCATCTCCGTCTTTATGTATTCGACTATCTCAGTGGTCGTTGTGCCCGGTGTGAACACCTTGGTGACTCCGGCCTTGTTCAGTTCCTGGATGTCATCCTCAGGGATGATGCCTCCCCCGACCACCAGCTTGTCACCGGCTCCCTGCTCCTTCAAGAGCTTCATTATCTTGGGGAAAAGCACCATGTGCGCACCGGAGAGTATGCTCAGGCCCACGACATCAACGTCCTCCTGGATGGCCGCCTCGACGATCATCTCAGGTGTCTGGTGAAGGCCGGTATAAACCACTTCCATACCCGCATCTCTCAGAGCACTGGCCACTACCTTGGCTCCCCTGTCATGTCCATCCAGGCCAGGCTTTGCAACGAGTACCCGGATCTTTCTTTCCATGAATCCCTCCAGAACGGTTCCTAGTAGACTATGGGCTCTTTGTATACTCCGAATACCGCCTTCAAGACTCCGATCATCTCCCCGAGCGTGCAGTAGCGGCGCGAGCATTCCACGATCCTCGGCATCAGGTTATCGGTGCCTCTGGCTGCCTTACCCAGCTCGTCAAGTGCCGCCTGCGCGGCGGCATTGTCACGGCGTGAGCGCAGCCTCGTGAGCACCTTGCATTGCTCTTTCTCGACCTCGGGGTCTATTCTCAAGAGGTCTATGTCAATCTGTTCATCATCTATGACATACTCGTTTACTCCCACCACGATCCTGGTCTTCTGCTCGATTGCCTTCTGGTAGCCGTATGCGGCGTCCGAGATCTCCTTCTGGAAGAAGCCCATGTCGATGGCCTTGGTAACCCCGCCCAGGTCTTCGATTTTCCGGAAGTACTCCTCGGCATCCGCCTCGAGCTGGTTGGTCAGGTTCTCGACATAGTAGGAGCCGGCAAGCGGGTCTATGGTATTGGTGACCCCGGTCTCGTGGGCCAGGACCTGCTGGGTCCTTAAGGCTATCTGCACGGCCTTCTCGCTCGGCAGCGCCAGGGTCTCGTCCATCGAATTGGTATGCAGCGACTGCGTTCCCCCGATAGCCGCGGCGAGCGCCTGATAGGCCGTTCTCATTATGTTGTTCTCAGGCTGCTGTGCGGTGAGCGTGCAACCCGCGGTCTGGGTGTGGAACCTCACCAGCAACGATTCTTTCTTCCTGGCCCCGTATTTCTCCTTCATGTGGCGGGCCCAGATACGTCTCGCCGCCCTGTACTTAGCTATCTCCTCGAAGAAGTCCAGGTGGGAATTGAAGAAGAAGGAAAGACGCGGCGCGAACGTGTCCACGTCAAGGCCGGCTGCTATCCCGGCTTCCACGTAGGCGAAGCCGTCTGCCAGCGTGAAGGCAAGCTCCTGGGCGGCGGTGGAACCCGCCTCCCGGATGTGGTAACCGCTTATCGAGATGGTGTTCCACCTGGGAACGTGGTCGGATGAGAAAGTCAGGATATCCGTGATGATCCGCATGGACGGCTCCGGCGGGAAGATCCAGGACTTCTGGGCGATGTACTCCTTCAAGATATCGTTCTGGATGGTCCCGCGAAGCCTGTCGGAGCTTACACCTTGCTTCTCTCCAACGCAGATATAGAACGCGAGCAGCATAGCCGCCGGCGCATTGATGGTCATCGAGGTAGAAACCTTATCCAGCGGGATACCATCGAAGAGGGTTTCCATGTCCTCGAGCGAATCGATGGCCACGCCGCACATGCCGACCTCGCCCTCGGAGCGCTCGTGGTCCGAGTCATAGCCCATGATGGTAGGCATATCGAAGGCGACCGAGAGTCCGGTCTGGCCCCTGTCCAGGAGGAAGTGGTAGCGCTTGTTGGAATCGCTGGCCGAGCCATAGCCCGAGAACTGCCTCATGGTCCATACCCTTCCCCGGTGCATGGAGGAATAGACTCCCCGCGTGAAGGGATACTCGCCCGGATAGCCAAGGTCCCGCTCATAATCCAGTGACGCCACATCAGAGGGATCGTAGAGCGCCTCTATCTTCCTGCCCGACGCGTTCGCGGATTCGTACTTGGAGCAGGACTTCAGGAACTCATCCTTCCAGGCTTTCTTTGCCTTGCCGTCATTGCCCATGAAGTATTCATCCCCCCTCCTGGCGTCCCTCGATCATCTTGAGAATCACTCCGGATGCCTGCCGAGGCGTGACCTTGCCAACCATCACATCGCCGACCAGAGATTCAAGCCGGCCAAGCGTAGCCTCATTCCAGGTCTTACTGTGAAGATCGCCTTCAACTATGGCCTTGATGGTGGCCTCGACATTGGATTGCCTGTGCCTCTCCAGGAGGCCGGATTCGGCCAGGAACTGCCTGTGCTTTTCGATATGCTCATATAGCTCGGGGATGCCGTCGCCCTTGAACGCGACGGTCAGGATGACCGGCGGATCCCAGCCGTTCCTTTCATCTCTCAGCTCAAACATTGCCCGGGTCTGGCGCGCGATCTGCTCGGCGCCCTCACGGTCGCTCTTGTTTATTACAAGAATGTCCGCAATCTCCATCAGGCCGGCTTTCATGGCCTGGACGGCGTCCCCGCTTTCGGGTACAATCACTACCACGGTCGTGTAGCAGGCCTCGGCTATATCGAGCTCGCACTGGCCCACTCCCACGGTTTCGGTTATGACCACATCCTTGCCGAACGCGTCCATGACATCGGCAACATCACCCGCGGCCTCCGCCAGCCCTCCAAGAGAGCCCCTGGTAGCCATGCTCCGTACGAACACGCCGGGATCGGTGCCTATGTCCTGCATCCTTATGCGGTCACCCAAAAGGGCCCCGCCGGTAAAGGGACTGGAGGGATCCACCGCGATCACCCCAACCGTCTTCTCTTTCGTGCGAATGGTCTGGACCAGGCTCGATACCAGAGTGCTTTTCCCCGCACCCGGCGGCCCGGTGACACCGATGCGATAGGCCTTTCCCGTCCTGGGATAGAGCTCGTCAAGAACATCAGGAAAGGAAGTCGCGTGATTCTCAACCAGGGTTATGATCTTGGATAGCGCGGCCCGCTGACCGCCGGCGAATCGCTTGAGGAGCTCTTCCCTGGGTATCGCCATCGCTTAGAACTCTATCCCCTCTCTCATCTCCATCCCGGACGTATAGTGATGCTTGATCTCTTTCATTTCAGTCACGAGGTCAGCCGCCTCGAGGAACTCCTCGGGAGCATACCTTCCGGTCAAGATGAGCTCCATCTCGGGCGGCTTCTCCTTTATGAGGTCCATCGCCTCGCCCACTTTTAGAAGCCCGTAGTCCACAGCGCAGTTGATCTCATCGAGGATCAGCATGTCGCAGGTATTCTCACGCACGGCCTCCCAGGCGAGGTCCATCCCTTCCCTGGCGAGCCGGAGATCCTCATCCGATGGATTTCCCTTTTCCACGAAGGTGGGCAGTCCCGACTGGATGAGAGTGAACCCTGGGATCTTGGTCGAGATGATGACCTCTCCGTAATTCTTGGAGCCCTTCATGAACTGGATCATCAAGACCTTGAAGTCATGCCCGCATGCCCTTAAGGCAAGCCCCAGCGACGCCGTCGTCTTGCCCTTCCCGTTCCCCGTATAAACCTGAATGGTCCCTTTGTCTAATGCCATTTCGATACTTCTCGGGGTTGGTAAATGCTACAGAGGAGCACACCTAACCAGTTGGTAAGTTTACCGCAAAACGGCCTCAAGTGTCAATACGTATCGCGGGCATGTTTGGGGCTCTTTTGGGACCTCCGGATGACTCCTTGCGACAGGTTCGCTCTACCGGTAGATGGACTTGATATTGCCCCAGGTGGACGGGTCGGTTTCGCTAGGACCCGTACACGATAGATAAATCCGCCAAGCAAACTCAATGTAACCGAATTGGCTGCCGTCACGTGTTGTATCACGAAAATCCACAATCCCCCATGACGGGCAATACTCAGACGGGCTCCCACTCCCATAGTAACCTGAGTGAACCCTGTCATAGTTGCTGACTGCAGGCCTTGGGTAGAGGGCCGGCAGACATCCTGTATCATGCATGACACAGCCCTCCTCGACCGCCTTGCCGATATTGTCAAAGCCCCAGAAGGGGTAACCGCCCCAATATCCGGTCTGGGTTGCAGTGATCAGGATCCTTGGCGCCGATAGTACCGGTTCCTGGATCGTGCTGCATGGAGTAAGGCAGAGCGGCGGGTCGACATCAATATAGTTCCACCCGAAATGAAAATCCAACTCACTGCTGGTCCAGATCGGGAGACCGACCGGACAGCCGAGACCATCCGAGCAGTATATATCAAATCGGACGCTGCAGCATCCCGGGTAGATCGTGCCGTAGCCGGAAAAATCCAAGATGCGGATGGTTTCCAGGCTGTGGCAGACTTCGGGATCACACGCGGAGCCCGTTCCGGTTGACATATCACCGATCTCGAAGAAAACCCCCCAGGTGTCACCGGGATCCCCGCCAACCATCGCCCAGAACCAGGAATACGTGGGACACGGGATGGAATAGTAATACTGGAGATAGCAATCCGACAGCGGATCGACGCCGAAATCCTCGCGCATCTGGAAGGCCTTCATCTGCTTCCCCGCAAGCTCCGTGGCAACAGAGCACAATGCCAGAACCAGCACGAGGGCAGGTACTAAGAGCAGCTCCTTAGACCTGGGTATCATCTCTGAGCACAAGTATATCACTCAACTCTCGCCAGGGCAAAAAGAATCCCCCCGGGAGGTGCATCCCTCTACTGTGGTATCGACCGTAGAAAAAGGGGACAGCGCCCTTTTTATAGCGGCCCGGGTTGTTGATTCCTATGATGTGGCACTTGGCCGGCTTGATAGAGACCAAGCCCGTCATCCAGGCAGTCATCTCAGAATTCAAGCCGCCTCGCAACGTGCCGATAAACAGGATAGAGAGAAAAAGTACGCCCGCCGGCCACGAGTGACTATGGCCAAAATAGACAAACTGCTTGAGATCGTAAAATCCGCCGGCGCTTCCGACCTGCACCTGGTAGCCGGCTCGGTACCCTTGGTGCGGCTGCACGGCCAGCTCGAGAAGACCCGCCATCGTGAGTTATCCCATGATGAGGTAAAACAGCTCGTCTACGAGATCCTGACCGACGACCAGATCCGCCACTTCGAGAAGACCGGCGATCTCGACCTTGCCTACGGCCGGGATCACCTGGGTAGATTCCGCATGAGCATATACATGACCCAGACCGGAGTCGGTACCGCAATAAGGATAATCCCCGAGCAACCACCCGACCTCCTGTCCCTGGGCTTCTCCCAGGCGGTATGCGAGCTCGTGGAGAACCGCTCAGGCCTCGTCCTGGTCACGGGCCCTACCAACTCGGGCAAGACCACCACCCTGGCGGCCATGGTGGACCATATAAACATCAACTCCTCGAGGCATATCGTGACCCTTGAGGACCCCATAGAATATATCCACACCAACAAGAACTCGCTCATTTCCCAGCGCCAGGTGGGCCTCCACTCGGCTTCCTTCTCCACCGGCCTGAGAGCCGCCCTGCGTGAGGATCCCGACGTTATCCTGGTGGGCGAGATGAGGGACTTAGAGACCATATCGCTTGCCATGACAGCTGCCGAGATAGGCTTGCTCGTCATGGCCACTTTGCATACCCGGTCGGCCTCGGCAACCGTCGACCGGATCATAGAGGTCTTCCCGGTGAACCAACAGCAGCAAATCCGCGTGATGTTTGCCGATTCCATCCGGGGCGTGCTCTCCCAGCAGCTGCCCCGGCAGGCCGACGGCCAGGGCCGGACCGCCGCCTTCGAGTTCATGGTCCGGACCACCTCGATTGCCAGCATGATCCGGGAACAGAAGACCTACCAGATACCCACGGCGATCCAGACAGGCCGTAAGCAAGGCATGCAACTTCTGGATAACCACCTGCAGCAACTTGTGGAAGCGGGACACATAAGCCCGCACGAGGCCCTTAAGTGTGCCACCGATCCCAAGAGATTCCAGGAGATGGCAACCAGGTTGCAGCACCAGACCGCACCGGTCTAGGAGAGCCGTGGTGAGAAAGCGACTGGACAAAATCCTGCTTGAGAAAGGCCTCGTCGGCGATGGCGAGATCAGGGAAGCCCTACTTCGCCAGAAGGTGCACGGCGGAAGATTCGGTTCCGCGCTCATGTACCACCGCAGTATCGATGAGAAGGGACTGACCGGGGCTCTGGCCGACCAGCTGGGTTGTGAAAGCGTGGTTCTCTCCGAATGCGAAATCCCGGGGAACGTCATCGAGATGATACCGGCCAAGGTGGCGGTGGCCCGAAAGATCGTGCCCTTCGAGTATGATCCCAGGCTGGAGGGCCTGAAGGTAGCCTGCCTCGACCCAACGGACCATGACCTCGCCAAGGAACTCAGGTTCATTGCCCATGGCAAGCAGGTCGAGCTCTACGTGGCTGCCGAGATCGCCATCAATACCGCGATAGCAAGGTACTACATGGGCAGAGACACCTCCATCGACGCCAACCTGCTGCTTGAGATTCCCGAGGATGCTACCAGGACCACCGAAGTCGAGGGCACTGCATCTGCAGATGAGTCCTTGGTATCCCGACCTCAGGCCAGAGCAGCACTGATCGTGACCGATGAGGAGTACGCCGCCCCCCTGCTTGAGGCCATTCTCGAGCGCAACGGGCACACCACCACGATTGCCAGTACCGCTGATGACATTCTCGATCACATCACCGGCAACGACTTCAGGAACGTGCTCATAAGGGAGAACATGGTCGATGACAAGAGCGCTCTCGCAGAACGCATCCGAAAGGTGTCCCCGAGCACCGATCTACGCTACTACCGCGATGCCTCGTGCCTCGTCCTGGGCGGAGGCCATCACGACGCCGAGAAGATTGTCCTGAGCAACCTCGACATGCTCACCTCGCTCCTGGCTGCCAAGGCGGGGTTTAAGTCCAACCACAGCGGCAGGGTGGGCCGTTACGCCGCGAGACTCTGCCGGAAGATGCAGCTGCCACTCGGAGACAGCTTGTTCATAACCGATGCCGGATACCTTCATGACGTGGGCCGCTACTACTATGACGTGGAAGAGGCCGATGATCACCGCGAGGCCATCAAACTCAGTCTCAAGCTCCTGGGATCACTGGACTACTCGCCCAGGGTGCTTGGAATACTCCGGTCTGTCTATGCCAACCTGGACGGATCTTACGCCGACCGCCTGCCGCTTGAAGTCTTGGGTGCGAGCATCATCACGGCGGTGGATCTCTTCTGTCACGCCGTTCCACCCGAGCAACGCCTGTCACTGGACAAGCTCGATGCCGTGCAGAGGAAACTCCGGGGCTTGAGCGACAGTCTCCTGCTGAGAGACGTGGTCGAGACCTTCATCCAGATGGTCCGCGAGGACATACTCGATGTCAGCCGGGCGGGCAAAGAGCTTCAGCTCATGATTTATCATGAGGATCCCGCCGCCGGGCAATCTCTCGAGATGCGGCTTAGGAACGAGGGGTTCCACACCGTCATGGCGGCGTCAACCGATGAGTTTATCTCGCTCTACGAGCGGAGCAGACCTGAAGTGATGGTGCTGGCGCTTGCAGGTTCGCCTGACGAAGTCACCACCTGTGTGGATGAGTTGA
>JAUXGG010000367.1 GCA_030622265.1 Candidatus Eiseniibacteriota bacterium | reverse complement strand
GGCGTCGAAGATCACGACCTTGTTGCTCGAATCATCGTCGGCATCGACGAAGCCCTCTTCTGCCTCGGCAGAATCGTCCTCGGCCTGGAGGAGGATCCGGTCAACACTGAGCAGGAAGGTCTCGATCTCATCCATTGGCACCGGGGCGTCCAGCAGAGTAAAACCCTCGACCGCCTCCCAGGCTCCGGCCCCCACCAGCACGTTTACCTCTGCAAACTCACCGGTCTCGACGGGGTTATCGGATCCGCAGTTGAGGCCGAATATGGCGACTGTGACACAGATAAAGAGCGCGTGGATTGCATGGCTTCTACGGTTCGAGATCATCATGACCATCTCCTTGATTGCTTGCACCATATACTCCTCCACGGCTCAAGGCCCTGAAGGCCTCGGAGCCCGATATCACAAGGATTGTAGCATACATTGGGTTCTGCATCAACCCAATACCGGCTTTGCAACCAGGCGGCCAAGCGAATCATAGATGCTCAACATGACATGCGTAGGTCCCCGGCCCGACGGGACGGAATAAGCGATCCGGGTGGTCAAGCTAAACGGACTCGGACTGGCGGCATCCAGGATAGCCTTGACCTGGGCGGTGGTGAGATCTGTGTGGGCATACCCCACCCCAAACGTGAGAATGAGTAACGATACGGCAACCATTGCTGTTTTCATGTCTTGCCCTTCAGGGTGCGCGATCCCCCAACGGTGGTCTCAGCTTGCCCCTAACGCTTGCTTGTATTCACTTCCTGTATATGCCTCTGGCTGGAATAGAGATTGGTTTCGACTTGTCTAAGTGGTAGTGTGAGCTGAACATGCTCATAAGCCCCCGGTAAAAGGAGCACCAACTGTGAAACAATGCCTTCCCGTCCTGGCCCTTCTGGCCCTCTTGATCCTGTACAGTCTGGCGGATGCTCAGCCCCGGGGGAGGCGCTCCGGAGGCCAGCGCCCCGCAGGTCAGGGGATCATAACAGGCACCGTGGTGGATTCCACCCTTCAGACCCCTCTTGAGTACGCGAATGTGATTCTGGTCAGCAAGGACCACGACCGGCAGGTCACCGGGACCATCTCTCACGAGGACGGCCGCTTCGAGCTCACGGAACTCTGGCCCGGTAATTACTATCTGGACATCAAGTTCATGGGTTTCCATACCAGGAGGATCGATGATGTCACGATAACGCCTGAGAACCTCAGTGTGGATATCGGTACCGTGGCGCTTTCACGGGCCGCGATCCCAATGGAGGAGGTCGGCGTATCGGCCGACAGGCCGGACATGGTCTTCGAGATCGATAAGAAGGTGATCAATGTCGGGAAACAGATCACGGCAGCCTCAGGGACCGCGGTGGACGTGCTTGAGAACGTGCCGTCCGTGACCGTGGACCTGGACGGGAATGTCAGCCTGCGCGGGAGCACGAGCTTCACTGTCCTTCTTGACGGCCGCCCCACGATCCTGGAACCCAGCGAAGTCCTCGAACAAATACCCGCGAGCACTATTGAAACTATCGAGATCATCACCAACCCTTCGGCCAAGTACGACCCGGACGGGGTTTCCGGGATCATCAACATAATATCGAAGAAACAGAAGGTGGGCGGAGTGAGCGGCGTCGTGAACCTCGATGTGGGACTGGATGAGAAGTATGGCGGTGACTTCCTCATCAACTACCGTAGATCAGGACTCACCGCCTTCTTCGGCGCCGACTACAATAAGAAGGTCTTCCCGGGAACGTCTGAGAGTGAGCGGCGGACTTACCATGGCGATGTTACTTCCATAGTCCGCTCAGACGGGACCGGCAGCTGGAACCGCACCGGCTACGGGCTCAAAGCCGGACTCGGTGTTGACGTCACCGAAAGCGATCTCTTGAGCACGGAGATCAGGTGGGGCGGCAGGAGCACGAAGAGGAGCCCGGATCAGTTCTTCGACGAATGGCTCGAACCGGGTGGTGTGCACAATAAGTACCTGAGCAAGGGAAGCACTGAATGGGGCGGCGACTTCTACTCGGGCAGCTTGGATTACCGACATACCTTTGACGCAAGCAAGCACGAGATCACAGCCCAGGTCTATCTCAGCCGCCGGGATGGTGAAGAGGAGGCCATGACCGAACTCCGGGACCCGGATGGAGAGATAACAAGCGGCCAGCGCTCCACCGAGGATGGGCCCTCCAGACGTCTGAGAGGCAAGGTGGATTATGTCCGGCCTGTTGGTCAGGCCGGTAAGTTCGAGGGCGGATACCAGAGCAGAATCGACCGCACCGAGGATGCTTCGAAGATGTATGAGTACAACCCCGATACCGGTGACTATGAGTTTCAGGAGAAGTACAGCAATACCAGCGAATATGAGCGGGACATTCACTCACTCTATGCGATGTACTCGGGCAATGAATCGGCGCTGGGATACCAGGCCGGACTCCGGGCGGAATACACCTATCGCTCAACGCGACTGGTAGACCGGGACACGAGCCACACCATAGATCGCCGGGACTTCTTCCCCACGCTGCATCTTTCCTACAAGTATTCCGAGAGCCATCAGGCAATGGCGAGCTATACCCGGAGGATCCAGCGCCCGCGGGGGTGGTACCTCCAGCCCTTCATCACCTGGCGCGATGCATTCACAGTATGGAGAGGCAATCCAGCTCTTAAGCCTGAGTACATCGACTCCTACGAGATCGGCTATCAGACCTATTTCGCAAGCAGCATGCTCTCCCTTGAGGGCTATTACAGGGTCACTCACAACACGATACAGCGTGTCCAGTCAGTGTATGATAAGGATGTCATGCTCATGACGCCGGAGAACGTGGGCAAGGACTATACCCTGGGCACCGAGATCATGCTCAATGTCGATGAGGTCAAATGGTGGGGCATGAGCCTGACGGGCAACCTCTATGACTATCGCATCGAGGGAGCCCTTTATGATGAG
>JAUXGG010000161.1 GCA_030622265.1 Candidatus Eiseniibacteriota bacterium | reverse complement strand
TTCTCGAGTGCCGCATAGCTTTTCTCGAATGCCTCTTTCTTCTCGGGCATCTTGCGGACCAGGACGTCTGTTATGGCCTTGGCCTGCATGGCCGCTTGCGAGAAATCGAGCCAGGTCGTAAAGGCTGTCCCGGAGTGTGAATGGTCACCATCAAGGCCATGGCTGTGGGTCACGGCGTCGGCTGTCTCGATGTAGTCATCCCTAAAGCCCCGTGAGGTATGGACCAACCTGAACTGGGGGAGCGTCGCCTTGTCGATCCACTTCTCATAGGTTGCTCCGTTGAGCATAATGAGATCGGCCTTCTGGTAAGCCGCCACGGTCTTCTTATCCGGTACCCAGAAGGCGGGGTCTATTTCGGCGGGGGCTGGAAAGACCACGTCGGCGTACTCGCCGGCGATGCGCTCGGTGAAATAGGTAAGCGGATAGTTGGTGGTATAGACCGTGAGTTTCTTTGCCTCATCGGTGCCTGCGGAGAAGGAGGGAAGTGCTGTGGCAAGCAAGATGCACACCAGGAATATCGCGGCATACCAGCTCCGAACCTTGCTTTCTCGGGTTCTCATCGTCACCGGCTCCTTTCTATCGAATGAAAAGGGTCCTCACCAGACTATCATCATAGTGATTTACGAAAGCAAGCAGCACGAGGCATATGATGGCGCTGAATCCAACGATGATGAGAATCTCTGCCGCAATGAGACGGGCAATGGTCATTTGCCTGCAACCGATCTTGAATATGGTAACGATCTCGCGCTGGCGGAGCCTCAAGGACAGGGCGAACACCAGTATGATGGCGATCACGGTTCCCAGGCCCACGATCACGATCACGGCATCCAGTACGTTCTTGATGCGGAAGATGCTGGCAAGCAGGGTGTTGATCACTTCCGCCGGTTTTACGATCTGGTGATTTTCCTCATCTGTCAGGTAACGTCCTCTGAGGATGGTGCCTGACTTCTCATCGAAGGGGAGCGCGATCACGGCTGTAATTGGAGCAGCCGTTGGGTCCCCATGATAATGAAACTCCTCGATATTGTCTTCGGTTATCTCGGTGTACTCATAGACCTTGGCGCTGCCGGTGATGTTCTTATCATCTTTGTTCAGGATCAGCGTGGGATCCCTTACCTTCCAGAGGTCAGTATGGCCGTGCACCAGGCCTTGTATTACATAGGTGGTCTTAAGGTCCACGAAGATGGCGAGATCATCTGAGGTGTGAGTCTTATCCAGGATCCCCACGACCTTCATCTTCAAGGGGTACACGCCGGCCAGGTCGAAGAGATTCTCGGGCGATGATACTATGCTTTCCCCGACATTAAGATCCAGCCTGTCGGCTGCCGTGGCTCCGAGGACGCAGTCGCCAAGCATGGTTATGGATTCCCCGGTGGCGAGCGTGAGGCCCCGGAAGTCGAAGTAGTCGAGAGTGGTACCCACGATCGGATGCTTCCTCGCCTGGAAACGCACATACAGGGGAACCGGCAACGCGAGGTCGGACTCGTAGATCTTCTCAGCGGCGGCCATGGTGATGATCTCGGGCACCTCGTCGCCGAAGTAGATGGTGTTCATCACCAGGTCGAGGGCGCTGCCCTTGGCGCCTACCACAAGGGGCGTCGATACGGCGCGGGAGAGGAGCTGCCGCTCGCTCTCATCGAGCAAGAGCTCGAGAGCCATGGGGAGAAAGGCGATGAGGACGATGCAGGCCACGAGGGTGGCCGTCTTTACCTTGTTATAGGTGAGGTACTTCCAGGCTATATAGAGGGAGTCCATCATGGTGCCTGACCCCCTTGAGCAGCCTGTCCCTGAAAGGCCTGGAAATCGGCTACCCGGTCGAAGTGGGGGAGGAGCTCGTGGTCATGAGTCACGGCCAGGAGGGTGGCATCGTGTTTCTCGACGCTCTCGAAGAGAAGCTCGAGGATGCGGATCTTGTTCCCGGGATCGAGATTTCCCGTGGCCTCGTCGGCGAGGATAACTCTGGGATGAGGGAGAAGCGCCCGGCAGATGGCCGCCCTCTGTTTTTCCCCGTGGGAAAGATCGGTGGATTGGCGCCTGAGTTTGTCTCCGATTCCCATCTCGCGTGCCAGCATCGCGGCTCGCTCGCGGATCTCGCCGGTGAGCTTAAGAGCTCCCGTGATCCGGTAAGGGTGGAGAATATTGTCCATCACATTGAGGTAGTCGAGGAGCGCAAAATCCTGGAAGACAAAACCGACATTGGTAATCCGGAAGTCCCGCCTGGCCTGGTCACTGAGGCCGCTCACTACGGTGTTGCCGACTGCGACCGAGCCTTTCCGGGGAGTCAGGATGCCTGCCACCAGGTTAAGCAGGGTGGTCTTCCCAGAGCCGCTGGGCCCGATGACCGCGACCTTCTCACCCTTTTCCACGGCGAACTCCGGCATGGTGAGATGGAACTCGCCGGCCCTGTACTCGAACTCAAGTGAGTTTATCTCTATCATGGTCTATCGTCTCAGCTCAGCTTCTCGCCGGTCATGGGGTCGATCCGAATCTCCTCCAGGAACTCGAGATCTGTGATCTTCCACATGCCGTCCACTGCCTTCACCACGAATCTGGCTGCAATAGAGTGTAGTCGCATGCGGGGATTATGGCACAGGCTGGGACGGGTTTGCAAGGGTCGGGGTGAGACTTACAGACTCAGGCTTCACCCCCGAGTTAGTGTGACCTCTCCGCCGGCTCAGGCAGAGCCTCGCTGCAGGTGAGCGGGATATCAGGCTTGAGACACTCCTCGAGAGGCTTCATCAGCTCGGGATCGTACTTCTCCTCATAGCTCTGTGTGCGACAATCGGCTCGGCTCTGGCCCAGCCCTGCCCTCCGGATTCGGCCGAACTGGTTCCGGCCATCGATGTTACCACCTGGCCGGATGCCCCGTTTCGCTGGCGGGACATCGCCGGCAATCTCTATGCGGTTGCCTACCAGGTGAAGCTCGTGGGGAAGCCGGAGGGTGTCTGGGGCGCCGACGGGGATGACGCCACCAATGAGCGCATCGGCTACGCAGGCCGGTGGTGGCGGATGACTCCCAACCCGGTAAACAGCAGCGACTCGGACTATGAGGCGCACCGTGGCGACCCTGACTATATCTACGAGGGCTATCTGCTCTTCGACTTCTTCGTAACCGGTAGTCTGGGTTCGGCTGATGCCGGTTTCGCCACCGAGAGCAGCTACTATGTCCTGTGGTGGGAACACCAGCGGGCGAGAGGTCCTTGCGACAGCCCCGCGAGGTGGAGCACTGTCGTCGGGTATGCCGGCGATTCTGCCTATGATGAGGACATTGGCCCGGTCGATATCGGAGTCTATGCCGAGATCGAAAGACTCTGCGAAGGGGAGACGACGCTTCCGGCGGGGACTTACAATTGCCGGTTCATCCTTACCGAAGAGAGCTTCCATCAGAGCGGGGTGGTGTCCGGCGGCCATCGCCGTACCACCTGGGACGGCAGAGACTCATCAGGCAGACGGCTGGGACCCGGACTTTTTTTCCTTAGGCTTGAGACCGGATCGTCTGTCCATACCAGGAAGGTGATACTGCTTTACTAGCCCGGGCGAGGAAGTGAGTGAGCATCTCCTGCTTTACAGTCGGTGCCGGTCTTCTTATAGTCGGTGTGGATAGAGATATTCTCCCCTGATCGCTTTAGGGCACTGCCTAAGGAGGCTAACATGGCGGTTTCCGCTAAGGGTACACCGTCGTTTTCCCGGGACACTTCGCTTTTCTGCATAACGGATGTGGGGAGCACCACAACCAAGGCCATCCTGTATGAGAAGAAAAACGGAAGATGGAGGTTCTTCCGCGAGGAAGCGCCGACCACGGTCGAGAAGCCCCACGAGGACGTTTCGATTGGAGTGCTCGGCGCAATCCGTGCCCTGGAGGAAGAGACGGGGCATATCCTCGTCAAGGACGGCTCGCCCTCGGTGCCTTATCTCTCCACCTCGAGCGCGGGAGGCGGCCTCGCGATGGTGGTAACGGGGCTGGTGCGGGATCTCACCGCCGCCAGTGCCGACCGCGTGGCCCTGGGCGCCGGGGCTATCGTGCTCGATATCATTGCCATGAACGATGGCCGCACGCCCTATCGCAAGATCGAGGACTTACGCTTGCTCCGGCCGGACATGGTGCTCCTGGCCGGTGGTTTCGATGGTGACAATCTCTCGGGTCCGGTTTTTCTTGCCGAGCTCGTGGTGGAGTCCGATCTTCATCCCAAGCTGAGCACAGAGTCCAGGCTCGATTTGATTTACGGTGGTAATGCCAATGCAACCGATTATGTGGCGCAGGTATTAAGGGGTGAATTCGAGCTCCGCACCGTACCCAATGTGCGGCCCGCCGGTGACCACGAGAACTTCGAGCCGGCACGCAGGCTCATTCATGAGCTCTTTATGGACCATGTGATGAGCAAGGCGCCCGGGTACCACAAGATGAAGGCATGGGTGGACTCACCCATAAGGCCGACGCCCGCGGCTTTCGGCAATATCCTGGCTCAGGTCTCGAGGGACCTGGACAAGGCCGTGCTCGCCATTGACCTGGGCGGGGCGACAACCGATGTCTTCAGCGCCGTCAACGGGAGAGTCTTCCGCACGGTGAGCGCCAACCTGGGGATGAGCTACAGCATCCGGAACGTGGCCGAACTCGGAGGTATTGCATCGATCCAGGAACTTCATCCTTCCGATCTTACCGAGACCGAGCTCTGGAACCGAATAGGTAACAAGCATCTCAATCCCACGCGGCTTCCGGATAACTCAGAGGACATGATGACCGAGTGGGCGGTAGCGACCATCGCGGTCAGGGAAGCCGTGATGGAGCATCTGCAAGTGATGGAGGCCGCGCCTGATGAAGTCCCGCAATTCAGGCCGGATATAGATGATCTCATTCGCGGCCCCAGGCGCAACTGGAGGAAGGAGCTTCACCCGGAAGGCAGGATCGAGCTGGTGCTTCAGGACTATGACCTGGTCATCGGCAGCGGTGGAATACTCTCGCATTCCCCGCGCGAGGCCGCCGCGATGATCTTGATCGATGCGCTCCAGCCTGTGGGTGTGGTGGAGCTGGCCGTGGACTCTGCCTTCATGTTCCCGCACCTGGGCGTGCTTGCCGAGGTGAATGCGGACCTGGCGAGTCAGCTCTTTTATGAGCTGGGCCTTGCCCGGCTGGGTACGGTCTATTCACCCGCCGGCCATGATGAGC
>JAUXGG010000208.1 GCA_030622265.1 Candidatus Eiseniibacteriota bacterium | reverse complement strand
TTCAACCAAATTCACCATCCTGGGGTCAGGTACCGGTTTGTGAATTCACAAACCGGTACCTGACCCCAGGATGGTGAATTTGGTTGAAAGGCGTGTGGGGTTTATATACAATGCAGATGAATCTGATATGGACTTTTTCGATGGCTTGTGTTCGCTTCGCAGGGCTGGCCCCCCAATTGCCACGATGTAGCAGCGGACCTGGTCTGAGAGGCAGGTGATCGCGAGTGAGTAGACTGGTCATTGTCTCCAACAGGCTGCCGATCACGCTCAGCAGGAAAGAAGGAAAGTTCCAGATAGAGTCAAGCGCCGGTGGCCTGGCGACGGGGCTGGGGTCCATCCACAGGGCGAAGGACTCTCTCTGGGTTGGCTGGTGCGGCATCGCCCGGGAGCGGCTCAAGGGTTGTGAGGACGAGGTCGACGCCATGCTCCAGGCCGAGAACTGCAAGGGCGTCCGCCTTACCCGCCATGATGTGGAATATTACTACTACGGGTTCTCCAACAAGACCATCTGGCCCCTGTTTCATTACTTCCCCACCTATACCATCTATAACAAGCACTTCTGGGAGGCCTATAAGCACGTCAACAAGGCTTTCTGCGATGAGGTGGTCAAGATCGCGCGCGAGGGCGACACCATCTGGGTCCACGACTACCAGTTGATGCTGCTGCCCAAGATGCTCCGGGACCGGCTGCCCGATGCAACCATAGGCTTCTTTCTCCACATACCCTTCGTTTCCTCGGAGGTCTTCAGGCTGCTCCCGTGGCGAGAGGAGATCCTCGAGGGTCTTCTGGGAGCGGACCTCGTCGGGTTCCATACCTACGATTACGCGCGCCACTTCGGCGAGAGCGTGCGCAGGGTCTGCGGCTATGAGCATAACTTCGGCTATATGGCGGTCGGCAGCCGGACCATCCGGGTGGATGCCTTTCCGATGGGCATCGACTACAGGCGTTATTCAACTGCGGGCGAGATGCCGGGAGTCCAGGAACACATCAAGCGCATGCGCCGGAGGACCAGGGACCGCAAACTGATCTTGGGCATCGACCGCCTCGACTATACCAAGGGCATACCCGAGCGGCTGGAGGTCTTCGACCTCTTCCTGGAGAAGAATCCGGAGTACCGCGAGAAGGTGACCCTGGTGATGGTCGCCGTTCCCTCCCGTACGGGGCTTGAGCAATATGCGATGCTCAAGCGGCGGGTGGACGAGCTCGTGGGCAGGATAAACGGTAAATACGGATCGATCGACTGGATCCCCGTCTGGTATCTCTACCGGTCGGTGCCCTTCGAGAAGCTCATGGCCCTTTATCAACTGTCCGATGTCGCGCTGGTTACCCCGCTCCGGGACGGCATGAACCTCATTGCCAAGGAGTTCGTTGCCAGCAAGACCGAGGGGAAGGGTGTCTTAATCTTAAGTGAGATGGCCGGAGCGGCGAAAGAGCTAGGAGAGGCCATCATCGTGAATCCGAATAACAGGGAGGAGATCGTGGCCGCTATCGAGCAGGCACTTTCGATGCCCGAAGAGGAACAGATAGAGCGTAACCGGGTGATGCAGCACCGGCTGGCCCGCTACAGCATCGGCGGATGGGTGGGCGATTTCATGGACAGGCTCGAGGCCGTCAAGAGGGTGCAGGCCGAGCTGGGGATCAGCAAGCTCACTCATCATGTCCAGAGCCAGATCGTCAAGGACTACAAGGGCGGCGGGAAGCGTCTCATTCTGCTGGACTATGACGGCACCCTGGTCCCCTTCAGCGGGTGGCCCAAGAGGGCGCAGCCCGATGACGAGGTGAGCAAGTTACTTAGCCGGCTGGCCCGCCATCGCAAGAACGAGGTCGTGATCGTGAGCGGGCGCGATAAAGAAACCCTGGACGAATGGATGGGCTGCTTGGGTGTCGGGCTCGTTGCCGAGCACGGTGTCTGGGCGAGAGAGCCGGGAGGCAACTGGGAAGCGCTGGAGATACTCAAGGACGATTGGAAAATCCAGGTAAGGCCACTGCTCGAGCTCTATGTGGACAGGACCCCGGGGTCATTCATCGAGGAGAAGTCATTTTCCCTGGCCTGGCATTATCGCAAGGCCGATCCGGGTTGGGGATCTACAAGGGCAAGGGAGCTCAGAGACGACCTTGAGAACCTGGTGGCCAACCTCAACATTGGTGTCCTGGAAGGCAGCAAAGTCATAGAGGTCAAGGATCTCGGAGTAAACAAGGGGCGGGCATCATCGAGGTGGCTCACCAGGGGTGGTTGGGACTTCATCCTGGCAATAGGTGACGACTGGACGGATGAGGACATGTTTGAGGCCTTGCCGGAGACCGCGTACTCGATACGCGTGGGGCTTACAACCACGCACGCCAGGTACAATGTGGACTCGCATCGAGAGGTGAGAAACCTGCTGGCAAAACTGAAGGGGTAGACATGCAGAACCTGGAAGACTACAGGAAGATAGTCGGAGCAGAGGTCATTTCCTCGATCTACCGGAAGGCGAGGACCTTATATGACCTCAAGGTCATAAACATTAACTCCACCTACTATGGAGGCGGAGTCGCTGAGATCCTGAACGCACTTGTGCCCCTTATGAACGATGCCGGCGTAAACGCCGACTGGCGAATTCTCCGCGGGACTCCTGACTTCTTCGATATCACCAAGAAGTTCCACAACGGCCTCCAGGGCGGAAGTGTCAATCTCACGCAGATCAAGAAGAACCTCTATACTCAGGCCAGCCAGACCTTCGCCTCCTACTGCCACCTGGAGGTTGATTGCGCCATTATCCACGATCCTCAGCCCCTGCCGCTGATCAAGTTCTTCAGGAAGCGGCAACCCTGGGTGTGGCGCTGCCATATCGACCTTTCCGATCCCAATCTCAAGCTCTGGGAGTATCTCAAGTCCTTCATCTTGAGATATGACATGGTGGTGATCTCCAATCCCAACTACCGCAGGGAGGACTTACCCGTCTTTCAGAGGGTCATATATCCCGCGATCGATCCCCTGTCGTCGAAGAACATGGATGTGAACGGCAAGATGGTGGATAAGTATCTTGAGAAGTTCGGGGTTCCAAGGGATAAGCCCGTGATATGCCAGATCTCCCGCTTCGACGTCTGGAAGGATCCGGTGGGGGTGGTGGACATATATGAGAAGGTCCGGCAAAAGGTGGATTGCCGGCTCGTGCTCTGCGGCAGCATGGCCGCGGATGACCCGGAAGGCCGGCAGATCTATGATCAGGTGGTGGAGCGGGCAAAGGACCTGATTGAGGCCGGCGAGGTCATTCTCATCACCAGTGAGAACAATATCCTGGTCAACGTCCTCCAGCGAAGCTCCGCGGTCATCATCCAGAAGTCGACCAAGGAGGGCTTTGGCCTTACGGTCTCGGAAGCCCTCTGGAAGGAGAAACCGGTCGTGGCCTCGAGCGTGGGAGGCATTTCGCTCCAGATCCGCGACGGGGAGACCGGTTTCCTGCTCGATCCCCAGGACCTCGACGGCTTCATTGACCGGACGGTCGAGATCCTGAAGCACCCCGCACTGGGCGAGGAAATGGGCAAGAAGGCCAAGGAGGCCGTGAGGGAGAAGTTCCTGATAACCCGGCTGCTATCCGACTATATAGGCCTCCTCAATGATATTATGAAATAGCCCTTCCGGAAGGGCCTCCCGGAGCGAGCACCTGCTCTACCTTGTCTTATGATAGGCAGTTAAAGGCAACATACCCGAATATTATCCCATCCTACCATACCATCAGGGAGAACGGCCATGACCACACACGACGGCTATGACAAGATCTCAGGCATCTATGATATGTTTACGGATCAGGCTACCCTGGACTTCTATAGCAGATTCGCGGCCGAGTTCAGTGAGGTCCTCGATATCGGCGCCGGCACCGGCCGGATCGCCCTGTCTATCGCCCGAAAGGGCACCAGAGTGATCGCGGTGGAACCGTCGCCGGCGATGGCGAGAGAATTCCGCGCCAAGCTGGACCGTGAGCTCGCTCTCAAGAGCCTGATCACCTTGATTGAGGCCGATGCGGGCTCATTTGGGGCAGGCAGGACTGTGCCAGCGGCCTTCATGGCGGGGAGCTTCGACCACCTCCTGACCGATGAGGAACGCCTGAGGGCCCTGTCCAATATCGCGAATCACCTGGATCCCGGCGGCCGGCTCGTTTGCGAGGTCTGGCCGGGCCTCATGACAGACAACCCCGAGATCTGGGGGGGTGAGATCAAGGTGGGGGATACCACCTAGAATCTGCTCCCCGATCCATCCCACGACCGGCGTGGATTGTGATGTAGCTGCAACATAATAGTGCCAGGTATTGGCAAGATGTCGGTGCTCCACGAAGGTAGGAAACTCAGGCACGGGAAGATCACCAGGATAACCAAGAAGCAAAGACACGAGGCCCTAGAAGAGGAGGCCTTAAGACAGGGTGACATTTCTATTATGCAGAATACATGACATTTCTATGTTGTAATTATAGACGGGCCTATCCTATTGACAATCATACTGGTTCGGGGTAGGC
>JAUXGG010000402.1 GCA_030622265.1 Candidatus Eiseniibacteriota bacterium | reverse complement strand
CATGTACTTCGCCACCCTTACCGAGGTGCCGATTCTCCAGGGACTTCTGGGTGCGGGAATGGGCAAGGGCCCCGCGCTTGCCCTGCTGCTTGCAGGTCCCGCACTCTCGCTTCCCAATATGCTGGTTATCCGGAGCATAATGGGCACGCGGCGCACTGTGGTCTTTATCGTCCTGATCTGCATCATGGCAACCATAAGCGGTTTGATCTTCGGCACCCTCTGGGGCTGACACACGCGGAGGGCTTTTCATGCGGGAGGGTTTGCACACGTGAGTGACATAAGCCTGATCATAGTCGACATTCTAGAGGGAGACATCCGAATGAAGATTCAGATACTCGGTACGGGGTGTCCCAAGTGCAGGAAGGCATACGAACACGCTGAGCAGGCCATCAGGGAGCTGGGCGTAGCGGCCAAACTTGAAAAGGTCGAAAGCATCAAGGACATCATGAAATTCGATGTCATGGTCACTCCCGCCGTCGCAATCGACGGGAAGGTGAAGGTATCCGGCAAGATTCCGTCGGTGGATGGCATCAAGGTCCACATAACCGAAAGCCAGCTATAGGCCGGCCCGGCCTCGAGGAGAAGGATACATAAATGAAAAGCAGAACACCCTCCGCGCTGACGATATTACTGGCACTGCTCTTTGTCTTTGCGAGCTGCTCGAAGGACAAGCCTGATCCCGAACCTGAAACCGAGGCCCTCAAGCCGACCCGGGCGCTTCAGACTTTCGCGACCCCCTCCAATGATTCCGGAGAAGCCTGGACCGACTCGACGGCAACCAGCGAGGCCCTTCCCCGCATGATCGACCTTGGAAGAGGCAAATGCATCCCGTGCAGGAAAATGGAACCCATCTTGAAGGAGCTCAAGCAGGTATACGCCGGCAAGGCCGGGATCAAGATCATAAGCCTGGATGAGCACGCTGATGCGGCGGAGGAGTATAACCTCAGGGTCATCCCCACCCAGATCTTCTTCGATGCCGCGGGATCGGAGGTATGGCGCCACGACGGCTTCCTCTCGAGAGATGCGATAGTCGCCAGGTTCACGGAGATGGGCGTGGAACCTGTCGATGATTAGGCTCTTCGAGGTCCTGACGGATGCCGTATCCGGGGCGCCCCACGTAGCCATCCTGGCATCGTTCGCCTGGGGCATCCTCAGTGTGATATTGAGTCCCTGCCACCTCGCGAGTATTCCCCTGGTGGTTGCCTTCATCACCCAGCAGCAGGCCCTGACCACGCGGAAGGCGTTCCTGGTTTCCGCGACCTTCGCGGGGGGCCTGCTCACCACGATCGGGATTATCGGCGTGGCGACGGCCCTCTTAGGGAGGATGCTCGGAGACCTGGGCACCAATCTCAACTATGTGCTGGCCGGGATCTTGGTTGTGATAGGACTTCATTTTCTGGGGGTGACCCCGCTCCCGTTATCGGCTTCCGCCGCCAGGACGGGAGGAAGGCGGGGGTACCTCGCGGTCTTCCTGGTGGGACTCATCTTCGGGCTCGCGATCGGACCGTGCACGTTCGCCTTCATGGCCCCCATGCTCGCCGTTGCATTTTCCGTCGCCGGCAGCAATATCGCCTACGGCATCCTGCTTCTTGCTGCTTACGGGATAGGCCACTCTGCGGTCATAGTGGCTGCGGGGACCTTCACCGAAGCGATAGAGCGATATCTCAAGTGGACTTCCAGGTCCCGGGGCGTGGATATCCTCAGGAAGGCATGCGGCATCCCCATCATTCTCGCCGCCATTTACCTCATCTGGTAGCCATAAGTGATGAGATCACCAAAGCAGGCAAGTATTTCTCTATAGCGCGGCTGATGCTTACCAGCGGGCCTTGCACCCTCTTACATCCACATGCACGAACGGTCCATGCAAATGATTCGGCCCATACTTCCCCAGCCCCCCGGTGAAGGGCTCGAACCAGGATTCGCCGCACAGATCATCGATAATACCGTAGAGCACCATGGCATCGTCGATGTCTATCTTCCCATCCCCGCTGAGATCATCCATCACGCCGTCCGGGGGATCATAATCGATGAATATGTCTGCGGCGTCTCCCCATAGATGCCGGCTGTATTCTATATTGCCGATGGCCTTGTTGTAGAAGGGTGTCCTGTAACCACTCATGACGTGGAACGTGTCGCACCTGTGGCCGAGTTCATTGACCCGCTCGAGTATGAACTCGAGCTTCAGCAGGAGACCCTCCCTCAGGACGACATACGGCGTGCACTCCCGGGCCTGCTTGCACAAGAACTGACCCAGGCTGAAATGGGGAGTCACCATAATATCCCGGTATTCATTCTTCACTTCTATGAAGCCGCGTGGCGGATCATAGGTGACACCGTCCAGGATTGCGGACGCGGGGTATGGCCCGATACGGTACCCGCCCACGCATTCATTTTCCAACCTGTCATAAGGCGTCATGACAAAGATGTGGAGCCTTATCGAGTCCCTGAGGCTGTGACTGATGATGCGGACATCGTAAAGACCGGTCTCCTCCGGAGCGGTCCATGTCCACCGGTGGCCGTCAGTCGTGACCGTCGCACTCGAGCCCGACCTGAGCGCGTATCGTCCCGGGTAGCCTCCGTCGACCGGCTCGAGCATGATCATCTCCCCGGGCAATACGAAGATGCCGGTCACACGATAGGGCGTGACCTGATCGT
>JAUXGG010000019.1 GCA_030622265.1 Candidatus Eiseniibacteriota bacterium | reverse complement strand
GGATCCGTGGTTCCGCCGACCAGCGTGGGGAACATGACGGCGATGCCGACCTGAACACCGGTCCAGCCATCCTGGTCATGCCCGTAACCAATATAAATCCCCGCCGCATCATGGGCTACATAGACGTCGCCGATGTCGAGCGGCGCGTGTTCTGTGTCACCGCCATCAGCATCGATCAGATCCGCGGGGGCAAAGTCGTTCACGCCATCGATTACTATGGCGTGTGCCCAGCCGAAGCAAACGACTGTAAGAGCAACAATAAGCACCGGCACTTTAACAAACATGAATAAACTCCCTCCTGTCCTGGGCTGATTTCCAGCCTGTTTTTGCCAGCACCCGCCGAAGCAAAAAAATCCACACCTCCAGTCACGCGGGTATTTTCCATTCATTGTGCATTATAGCACAAGCGGTGCAAGCATGTCAACTTCAATGTGGCTCCATTATGCTTACCTTTAGGTCGCAGCTCCCCGGCGCGGGGCGAGTAAGTTGAAAACAAAGGGACTTCCCGGGGCCTTCCCCGTTAAAGGCAGGGGCGGAAACTGCCGATAATCATGCAGGATCAAGGTGCATCTGTATGCTCAGGGCCGGCCCGCAAGTGACGGCCCCAGGAGACACTTGGATGGAAATGGTAGACACTACAACCACCACTATCGAGAACGAAGTCAAGGAGATAGCCAAGCTCTTATCGAGAGCAGCCAAGAACTACCAGATGTACCTGGCCAATAACCGGATGTTCCGGACCTCGCTCGAGAATCTTAAGTCGGCTCTCGGGGAGTTCCTCGAAGAGAACGAGACCCTCACGTTCGTGGTCAGGGAGTTTGAGCTCCTTCACAGGACCGACCCGGTCTACTCCAACACCGACAAGTACCAGAGCGTCGCCTTCAGGATGTACAGGGACGGCGTTAGGCTGCTCTCCTTCCACAGGGGAATAACCGATGAGGATCTTCTCGCCTTCTTCGAGTCCCTGACCCGGTGCATGGAGACTGATAACCTCGAGGAGGACTTCGTCACCCTCATGTGGGCGAAGGACCTGCAGGCCATCACCTACTATGAGGTCAATGACTTCGAGGCCGACTACCAGAGCTTAAGCAGCCGGGCGGGTAATGAGATTGCAGCGCCTCCCGAACCGCTTACCCCATCGACGCTCGAGAAGGCGCCGTGGAACCGGATCACCACCGAGACCAAAGAGCTCAAGCCCACCATAACGCTTACCCCGGAGGACCTGGCGGAGGTTCGCGATCTTACCCTGGCGGTCGATGATGATGTGTTCTTGAGACGGGCGGGCGAGGTCTTGATCATGACCCTCGAGATCGAGAATGTGCCCGAGGCCTATGTCGACATGGAGATGGCATTCAATTCATTCATCGATACCTGTGTCGCGAGGAAATGCCTCAACCTGGCGGCCGAGATGCTCACCGATCTTAAGCAGCGTTATGCCAAGTACAAGGACGAGCAAGTCGAGAAGTCTCTCCGGCAGATCGTGGACGCCCGTCACAGCGAGAAGAACATGACGGTGATCGGGGAGATCCTCTCCGGGGGCAGGGAGACCCAGTGTGAACGCTGCCGGATGTATCTCTCCGAGCTCTCCCAAGAGGCGATACCCGTGATATTCAAGCTCCTCTCACACAGCAGCCACCAGTCGTCAAGACATGTGCTGGTGAGCTCGCTCGCCAGGATCGGCTCGGCGGATCCCGCGCAGATCGCAAGGTGCGCCGGCCCCGAGATGGCCGAGGAAGCCGAGCTCGCCCTCGAGACCCTTGAGGCCATCGGGACTGAGAAGGCCCTCGCTGAAGCCATGAGTTTCGCGGGCAATTTCTCGCCCAAGATAAGGGCCAAGGTCGCATTGATTGCAGCTAAGCTGAGAACCAGCCGGGCGCAGCAGGTGGCCCAGACCCTCATTCACGACGATGATCACTCGGTCAGGCGGCGCGCGCTGACGACCCTGGCGGAGATCACCGGAGACCGGTGCGCCGACACCCTTATAAAATTGTTCACTTCAAAGGACTTCCACCAGCTCTCCCATGACAGCAAGCTCAGCATGCTGCTTGTGATCCGCACCCTGTCCCCGGTCGGCCAGCGTCGCGTAATTGAGGCCATCTTAAAGTCAAGGAGCCTGTTCAAGCGAAAGCCCATGGACGATACCAAGGCCGCGCTTACAGAGCTCACGCATCTGATGGACCCGGAAGTGGCTGAGGAGTGCCTGCGCTGGCTCTCGAAGCACTCCTCGGGCAAGCTGCGCCAGGCGGCCAAGACCACACTTGAGAAGGTAGACCATGGAAACCGAACTTAAAGCCAGACCCGCCGATGGCGTCGCTACCATTGAGGCACCGGCCGAGCAGTCCGAGCACGCCGCGGACCTTCAGTCCGCGAGGGCCCTGATAATCCAGATCGCCGCCGTCCAGAGGGTCTTGAGAATCTATAAGCCCAATAATGCCGCGGTCACTCTGGCGGTCACATCCCTCATGGAAACCCTGGAGGACTTATTCCAGGCGATGGGGGGTGTAGAGATAAGGTTCTGGCGCGACTGCATCTTCACCAACAGCGACCGCTTAAGGTGCGACATATCCAATTTCGCGGCGTACAAGTCCATGATCACCCAGTCGGGCCGCCTCGAGATCGAGAAGATCACGATCGAGAGCGGTGTCACTCCTGATGAACTCACCAGGTTCCTGAGCCTCTATGACTCACTGGATGCCAAGGGAGTCAAGGGCTCCGACGTGGCCGACAGGGTCGCTTCCGAGGGCCTTGCGCATATCGCCATCGTGGCGTCCACTCAGTCCACGCAGGAGCTCCAGGACCTGGGAATCGAGCATCTCACCAGCCAGGAACGCGCGAAGCGGGCCTTCTATGCCGCCCTGGCCTCGGCCAAGGAAGCCCTTCTTACCCCGACCTCCCAGGGTGTCGCGAGCTTAAGAAAGGCCAAGCGCGCCGTGCAGGCGGCCGCCGATGCCCTCTTAGAGGATGAGACATCGGTGCTGGCTCTTGCCACCTTGAAGGACCATGATGAATACACCTTCACGCACAGTGTCAATGTGTGCATCTTCTCCCTCGCGATAGGACAGCGGCTGGGGCTTCACAGGAGCTGGCTGGGCCGCCTCGGCATAGCGGCCCTGTTTCACGATATCGGCAAGGTCGCGGTCCCCACGGGGGTTTTGAACAAGATCGGCGTCCTTGATGTAGGTGAATGGGAGGCCATCCGGCAGCATACCGTGCGCGGCGTGCGCAAGCTCTCCAAGATGCCGAACGCCACCGAGCACGTGCTGCATTCCATGATCGTCGCCTTCCAGCATCACATCAACATGGACCTGTCCGGCTATCCCAATGTCCCTGATGGCACCTCGCTGGATCTCTTCAGCCGGATCGTGAGGATCGCCGACACCTTCGATGCGATGACCACCGAGCGGCCATACAGGAACAAGGTCTACTCGCCCCACGAGGCCATCCGCTACCTGGTTGCCCAGGCCGGGCCCAAGTTCGATCCCGTCTTGACCAAGGCCTTCGCGGGCGCGATGGGCATCTATCCCATCGGCACCGTCTTGAGGCTCAACACCGGTGAGGTGGGCATCGTGGTAAGGCGCTCTGAGCTCAGCGGCGACCCCGACCGCGCCATGATCAGGGTGATCGCGGACAGCCACGGCCAGCAGCCTGCCAAGGAACAGTTCATTGACCTGGGTGAAGCCAATCCCGACACCGGGGAGTTCATTTACCAGGTTGTGGACACTCTCTCGTGCCAGGACCTGGGCCTCGATCCCAGGGATTACCTGATGTCGTAGGACTGCGGGCCTCGAAACTGTTGTCCTGCCGGTGATACACGCAAGTCCAAGTCCATACACCAGAGAACTGTCACCTCTCAGAGCTTCAGTGTCCCGGGTTCACCAGACATAACCCGAATCCCCTTGACTGCGCCGCGTTTTGGGATATGCTCGTTCCCTGAAGATAACCTTACTATACCCCGACCAGGAGGTGCCCGATATGGAAGCCAAATTTCCGCCTGAGCCCGTGATGACGGATGTTACCACCGCGTGGGATGACAAGTTCTGCGACCGGTGCAAGATGATGAGCTCTTCCATCATCCGCGAGATCCTGAAGTTCGCCCAGATGCCTGACGTGATCTCCTTCGCGGGCGGGCTGCCGGCGCCCGAGCTCTTCCCCATCAGGGAATTCGAGGAGGCCTGCGCCCACGTCTTAAAGACCGACGGGCAGAGGGCCCTGCAGTACAGCATGACCGAGGGATACGGGCCCTTGAAGGAAGCGCTTGCGGAGAGGATGGGCAAGTACGGCGTCACCACCGGACCGAACAATATCCTGCTCACAAATGGCTCGCAACAGGCGCTGGACTTACTCGGAAGGGTCTTCATAGACCCCGGGGACGTTATCGTAACAGGCAAACCCACCTATCTGGGCGCCCTTCAGGCCTGGAAGGTCTACCGGCCCAGGATCGTCGGAATCCCGGTCGATGATGAGGGGATGCAGATGGATGCCCTCGAGGCGGCGCTCAAGACCGAGAACCCGAAGTTCATCTATATCCTCCCCAATTTCCATAACCCCATGGGAGTCACTCTCACCCTGGAGCGGCGCAAGAAGCTCGTGGAGCTCGCGGCCAAGTATGGCACACCGCTTATCGAAGATGATCCTTATGGGGAGCTCCGCTTCGAAGGCAAGGACCTGCCCCCCATAGTGGTGCTTCACAGGGAGAACGTGATTTACTTAAGCACCTTCTCAAAGATCCTGGCGCCGGGCATAAGGCTCGGCTGGGTCGTGGCCCCCGAGAACATCGTCAGGAAACTGGTGCTGGCCAAGCAGGGCACCGATCTCCATACCAGCACCCTGATCCAGATGATAACCCACGACATCGTGAAGCGAGGCATCCTCAAGGCGCATACCAAGGAAATCAAGAGAGTCTATGGAGAGCGAAGGCACCTGATGACAACCTCGATGGAGGAGCACTTCCCCGAGGGCGTCACCTGGACCAAGCCCGAGGGCGGGCTCTTCATGTGGGTGAGAACGCCTGAGCATATCAACTGCATGGAGCTCCTGGAGACGGCGATTGAAAACAAGGTGGCCTTCGTGCCCGGGACCGTCTTCTACCCGGATGAGACCGGGCTCAATACCTTGAGGCTCAATTTCTCCAATGCCCAGCCTGATAAGATAATCGAGGGAATAGCGAGGCTGGGGAGAGTGCTGCGAGAGGCAATAGGTTGAAGGGGGAGACGATGGAAGAGCAACGGAAGTTCGTGCCCTTCGTACCACCTGAGAAATCGGTAGCGGAGTTCACGCTTGCCGCGATCATCCTCGGAGTGGTGCTGGGCACTATAATGACCGCTGCCAACACCTATGCCGGTCTCTATGCCGGCATGACCGTCTCGGCTTCCATTCCCGCCGCGGTGATCTCGATGGGAATCCTGAGGGGGATCTTCCGGCGGGGCACCATTCTAGAAAACAATGTCGTGCAGACCATAGCCTCTGCGGGCGAATCGCTGGCCGCGGGGATCATCTTCACGATTCCCGCCCTGGTGATCGTCGGAGTCTGGCATGAGTTCAAGTTCTGGCCGGTCACCATCATCGCGATCTCCGGCGGGCTCCTGGGCGTGCTCTTCATGATACCGCTGAGGCGAACCCTGATCGTTGAGGAGAAGGAGCTCATCTACCCCGAGGGCCTGGCATGCGCCGAGGTGCTCGAGGTTGGTGAGACCAAGGGAAGCGGCATCGCCTACATCTTCACGGCCATCGGGATCGGGATCGTCTATAAGTCCCTGGTATCGGTCCTTAGCATAATCCGCGGCACCGTCGAGGGAGCCTGGATCGCCGGCAGGACCGCCTACTACTTCGGCAGCGACATGTCGGTCTTACTCCTGGGAATAGGTTACATCATCGGCGTCAATATCGGAGTCCTGGTCTTTATCGGAGGGGCCTTAGGCTGGATCATCGGGATCCCCATCTACGGCGCCTTGAACGGTATCCCGTCGGAAGGCTCCCTGGTTGACTGGGCATACGACATCTGGAGTACGCAGATAAGATACATGGGCGTCGGGGCCATGATCGTGGGAGGCCTCTGGTCCATCGTGAGGATAAGGAGCGGCATCGCCAAGGGCATCAGGGATGCCCTCTTCGGACGCGAGCATCTCGAGACGGGACCCATACCGAGGACCGAGCAGGATCTCAAGCAGAAGCTGGTGCTCCTCTTAACGGCCATCACCATCGCGTCGGTGTTCGGCATCTATCTCTATCTCCTGCCCTCGCCGGGCATGGCGGTCGTCTCCACCATCTCCATGGTGATTGCGGGCTTCTTCTTCGTGGCCGTATCGAGCTATATCGTCGGCCTTGTGGGGAGTTCGAATAATCCCATCTCGGGAATGACCATATGTACCATCCTCTTCGCCTCCGGCCTGCTCTTGCTGGCCGGCATGACCGGTTCCCAGGGTATCCTGGCTTCCCTCGGGGTGGCAGGCGTGGTCTGCTGCGCCGCGGCGACCGCCGGGGACATCTCACAGGATCTTAAGACCGGATACCTGGTAGGGGCGACGCCGCGAAGGCAGCAGTTGAGCCAGGTCATAGGAGTGGTGGCCCCGGCCTTCGTCATAGCTCCGGTGCTGACGGTTCTTCATAAGGCCTATGGCATCGGCTCGGGTGAGCTTCCCGCGCCTCAGGCCACTCTCTTTGCCAGCATAGCCCGGGCCATGTTCACCGAAGCTGAGATGCCCTGGAACATGGTAAAGATCGGCGCCGGAATCGGGGTGGGGCTTATCATAATAGATGAGGTCTTAAGGCGTCAGGGGGCCAGGTTCAGGGCCCATGTCATGCCCGTTGCGGTGGGTATCTACCTGCCCTTAGGGCTTGCGGTTCCCATCCTGATCGGTGGCTTTGCCCAGCTGTTTGTAAGGAAAGTTGCGCGGAAGAGCGCCGATGAGGAAGCGGCCGTGCACCGCGGCATACTCTTCGGTTCGGGCCTTATTGCCGGCGAGGCCATAATGGGAATCGTGGTCGCCCTGCTGATCGTGGCCGGAATCACGCTTCCGGTTCCTGTCCTGGATCTGTTGCACTTGCCGACGGGCCTATTCCAGAACTTCATCTCGGTCTTCTTCTTCATAGCAGTCATAATCACTTTGATCCTCGTGTCACTGAGACATGAAAGAAGCAGGAGGTAAATGATGCAGGAGCTAAAAGAAGCCGCGCGGGTTGCCCTGAAGGATTGTGCCGGAGTGAAACAGGGTGAGAACGTGGTAATCATAACCGACGAGCCCAAGCGCAGGATCGGTCTCGCCTTCTGGGAAATCGCCTGTGAGCTGGGCGCGGACGCCATCTTCTGCGAGATAATCCCGCGCAAGACCAATGGTGCGGAACCTCCCCGGGCGGTTGCGGCGCTCTTGAAGGAATGCGATGTCTTCATGATACCCACCTCGAAATCCATGACCCACACGGACGCCCGGCGGGCCTCGTGCAAGAACGGTGGGCGCGGGGCCACGCTGCCCAGCATAACCGAGGACACCATGAAACGCACCTTGAGGGCGGACTATGGCAAGATTCGAGAGCTTACCAGCCGGGTCGCAGCCAAGATACAGGGGGCCAAGGAGGCGCGCGTGATCACCGCACTGGGTACCGACATCACCTTCTCCATCGAAGGCAGGAAATGCCTGGAGGACACAGGCATAATAACCGAGAAGGGATCAAGTACCAATCTGCCCGCCGGCGAGGCATATCTTGCCCCGGTCGAGGGGACGGCCAGGGGCAGGATCGTCGCGGACGGATCGTGCGCGGGAGTCGGGATGATCAATGAACCCATCGTCCTGGAGGTCTCAGGCGGCTTTGCCACCGATATCACCGGGGGCGCAGAAGCGAAAGCGCTTATTGAGTTAACAGCGCCCTTCGGGCGGGACGGGCGGAACATAGCCGAACTGGGAATCGGAACCAATGACAAGGCCCAGCTCACAGGCAGCGCCCTGGAGGATGAGAAGGTGATGGGCACGGTACATATCGCGCTTGGGGACAATATCTCGATGGGCGGCAAGGTGTCGCTTCAGAGCCATCTCGACATGATAATAAAGGCTCCGACCCTCTTGATCGACGGCAAGGAGCTATTAAAGGAAGGGAAACTGCTGGTCTAAACGCGAGGCAATTCCTCAAATTCACAAATGGGGTCAGGTACCGGATCGTGAATTCACGATCCGGTACCTGACCCCATTTTCGTGAATTCACCCAGTATCCGCATAAGCGGGTCGTCGACGAATGTAACTCTCGCCCCCGGCAGGCGCCGGGCGATATTGCGGCTGAAGAGGCGCCTGACGACCGGGCTTGCGAAGAGCCCCCCTGAGGCGAAGACCTTCACACCCTTGCGAATCTTGAGCGTCTCCCTCACCTCGAGGACCAGCCCTACCAGGTCCCGGGCCGATGATCTTACGGCCGCCCTCGCGAAGCTGTCACCCGCCGCATAGGCCTCGAGCGCAACCCTCGCCAGGCCCGCAACCTCTCTTCTGTCGGGGGGCAGGAAGCGCGGCGGGATCTCCTCGGGCCTTATCCCGTAGCGGTCACAGATGAGACCGACCAGCACTTCCTCATTCATCCTTCCATCCAGGGTGGCCAGCGCCGCATCGAGGATGGCAAGACCCAACGTGGAGCCGCTCCCCGGATCGAGGAACGAACCCCTCCCTCCCACTCGCCGCCTTACCCGCCTGCCGCCCCGCTTCCCGAGGCCCAGGCATATGCTTCCCGTTCCGGCGATGAGAACTATGCCGGTACCGTCCCCGATGCAGGCCCCGGCAAGGGCGCCCACGTCGGTCATGGCCTTCAGGCGCAGCCTCGAGGCATAGGGTTTAAGAAGCCGCTCGAGGATGCTCCTGCATCGCTCCATTATCTGCGGGTCGCCGGCGCCGGCAATCCCCGCCACCACATCGAGTGAAGCCGACGACAACATCGGAGAGTGCTGTCCGGCGCGAAGATGAGCGAGAAGCGGGATGAGAAGGCTCCCGAGCCGCCGCCCAAAGAGGTCGAAGCCGGTATCATTGGGATTAAGATCGACCGCCAGGCTCCGCTCCAGAATCGAGCCGCCGCGGGCCATGGCTGCACGCCCGCGCGAGCCACCGGTCTCTATCGCCAGGAGAGCTCTATCGTCCCGCATTGGAGTAAGGTCTTATGACGTCTGCGTACTTCCGGGCATAGTCGCTGTTGAAGATGGAAAAGCCCATGACCCCCTGGCGCGCCGCTATATCGAGTTGATCCGCGACCAGGGAATCCGTGAAGCCCTCAAGGTAGGGACCCAGACCCGCAAGCACCTTCTCGGGACCCACGAGCTCGACATAAGCTGCCAGCCGTTCTTCGAACGAGTTGGCGCTGGTGGTATAGATCATGGGAACGACAAAGTCCACGTGACCCCGCCTCACCCATTCCACCCCGTCCTGGAAGTACTCCTCCCTCCCGGCCCGGATCTTCTGCCAGACAGCGGCGGATACCGTGACTCCGGGCCTGGCTTTTCTTGCCGCAGCGCCGAGCCTCCCCACGAAGTCGGTCAGGTTCTCTCGTCTCCAGTCTGAGAAGGGAAGGTCCTCCTCAGGCGTTTCACTCTCCAGAAGATGCATCCGGTATGACGCCCTGCTGTTGGAATCGTAGGAGTAAGTCGAATCGGGGAACCTTATGTAGTCCAGGTGGAGCCCGTCCACCTCGTAGCGGCCGACCAGGTCGGCGACGATCTCCTCAAGGTAGGCCTGCACCCCCTCGTGGGTGGGACTTAAGAAAACATAGCTGAAGGAGGACTCACCCTTCTTGCGCGACATCGGCACGCCTGTGCCGTCGCGGGCCAGCCACTCGCGATGGGCGTGATAGACATGCAGCGGTTCCGTCCTGGGGGGAAGCACCTCTGAGTCGGTGACGGGCCATGCCGGGAAAACATTGATCCAGGCATGCAGCTCCATCTTGCGGCTCCGGGCCTCCTCTACGGCAACGGCCAGCGGATCCCAACCCGGATGTCTACCCAGCTCTCCCAAGAGAAGCCGCGACCAGGGCTCATAGGGCGACTCATAGAGGACATCACATGCCCCTCTCACCTGGAAGAAGACCGTGTTGATGCCCAGCGCGCGAAGGTCGTCAAGAAGCCCGGCAATATCCTCGGGAGACTTAAACGCCCAGCGGGTGACCCAGGCCGCCCTGACCTCCATCGCCCCCGGAGCGGGGGATCCCGGCAGGGCAATGCCCGGTAACAGGCAAGTCAGAATAAGGAAGGGAATCATCCACTTCATAGGGGAATACCTACACCAGCGGCGTGGAGGTATGCAAGCAAATAGAGGTGCCGGGGCAAATAAAAAAAGTTGGGTGGGGTCTGGTGTTTCGCGAGCTTGGCACGGAAGCTCGCTGGGACGCTCCTATCCAGCTTCGACCCCACCCATCCACAGGGGAAGGAGCTTGCAAGCCTCGCTAAACCCGACTTCCTGCTCCTTCCATAACTTTAGATCAGACCCGGCTCATTGGGTTTCGCCGGGTTTCGACAAATTATGCAATTGACCATTGTTCTACTCTCATCTATTGTAACACATCATAGGAGGTTTGGATATGGGCGAGTCGAAAATAGGTGAGGTTGTCAAGTTCTTCGCCAAGCCATCCGTCGCCGCAGTCGTGATCACCGAAGGCGTCCTTAAGGTCGGGGACACCCTCCAATTCCGGGGCCACACCACCGATTTCAGCCTCAAGATCGAGTCGATGCAGGTGGATAATGAGCCCGTCGAAGAGGCCAGGACCGGCGACGACGTCGGCATCAAGGTCCCTGAGCGGGTCCGCCCCGGTGACTTGGCCTACAAGGTGGTCGAGGGATAGTCCAGGGCGCGAGAGCTTGTGAAATCAGGGATTCCTGCGTCTTTGCCCGGGGGTTTCCTGCACCCAGAGGGAGCCGTTTCCCGCCATATGGGAGGCCCGGATGGGCCCGGCGCCGCAAAAGATTTTCCCTTGACCCCATCCCACCCTTTTGTTAGGGTATCCTCGAAAATCGGACTCATATGGAGTAGTGTGTTCGCCAAGGAGGTGAGGATAGACAACAAGGCCAACCTAAATATAGATCTACGATGATTCAAAGGGGGTATGAAATGAGAAGGTTCTTGTCTACGGCGCTTGTTCTGGGCCTAGGTTTGCTCGTGATTTCGTGCGGCGAGGAGAAGATGACGTGGGATACGGATATTGAGCAGTCGACTTTCACGGAGATCGAACAGGGTCTGCCGGAAACCCGCCTGGCCCTGGTCAACCTTGGGGAGAGTCTTGAGAAGATGCCCAGAAGGGAGAAAGATGCTGCGATTGAGCAATATACCCAGGCCAGGGATTTCGTCGAGATTCTCTCCCTGTACTATATGCCGATCCTGAACGCCAGGGCGCACATCTCCAGGGCTTACCGGGAAATCCAGTATGGCATGTATTCAGAGGCCTCTACCGATATCCGCAAGGCCATCGACAACATCAATAAGGCTTCGCTGAAATCCACGGAGAGCACCAAGGCAGGTTTCGAGGTGGTCAAGAAGGGGCTGACCGAGGTCAGCGGCATATCCGACGCCAGTGCGGATGCCAGCATGGTCAGGCTCTCAAATGCCGCCAAGCAGCTCAACACCCTGATCGAGAAGATCAGGCCGG
>JAUXGG010000252.1 GCA_030622265.1 Candidatus Eiseniibacteriota bacterium | reverse complement strand
GTCTCTGTGTTTGCTTGATATGTATCTGCACGTTTCTCATTTCCTGGCCCGGGGCCTTACCGGCCCTGGTCGCATCAGGGGATGGTTACCGCCTGGTTTCAGAGGGTGAGCGTACGCTGACCTTCACGGTCGATCTGCCTTCCTATAGACTCGAGGAAACCACATATGAGGGCGAGGTCTACTCGAGTCCCGTCGTGATGGGTTACGCGCCCTTTGCGCCGGTAGGCTCACCGGATCTACCCGTGTTCACCATTCTTGTGGCCGTGCCTCCGGGCGGAGACGCGCGGGTCACCTCCTTCTCAAGAAGCGATGAACGCGTGATCGAGAATGTAAAGGTCGCCCCGGTGCCCGGAATCGTGGCCATAGGAGAGGGGCCGGAGAAGTCTCCGTATTATGCCTTCGACGAGGGACCGGTCTATGAAGAGGCCGCGCCTTATCCCGAGATCCCCGTATGGATCGATCAGAGGGGGAGGATGAGGCACCAGGACGTCGTGCGAGTCTATGTCTCTCCCTTTGTATATGAGCCCGCCCAGGCCAGGCTGCGCGTGGCCGGCACTACGACCGTCACTGTCACGATAGAGGGGCAGACCACCCTGCGAGGAAGTATCCGTCCCGATGACGCCTGGGAGAGAGTGTACCGGAACGTTCTCATGAACTATGAGCAGGGCAGGGCCTGGAGGGCTTCGGCGATCCCTGCCCTCAAGAGCCGGGCGCTTGCCAATGACCGCGTGAAGATCCTCATAGATGAGACCGGCCTGTTCACGATTGCATTCGATACCTTGAGCACCGCCGGGTTTCCGGAAGGGATCCCGATAGATGATCTCTTCATGTACAGGGACGAGTTCGCCGCAGGCGGCACCGACCTTCCGGATACCATTGATGCCACCGAGATTGCCATCCGGGTCACCGACTCCGACTCTGACGGCATCCTCTCCGGGGGCGATGAGATTGCCTTCTATGGCCAGAGCTTCTATGACCAGTTCGGCTGGCAGGGTGGCGAGGACTACTTCTTCGATGAGAATGTCTACTGGCTCTCCTGGGCCGATGGCGAGCATGCCCGGATGGCATCGCGGAGCGGCTGGCTGGATGCCGCGGCACCTTCCACGCCGCCGCACTTCGAGGATTTTGTCCACGTGGAGAAGGACTCCGTTTTCGTCAATTTACCCCCCAGTGGTGCCCCCATCGACTTCTATACTTGGCGGCCGTTCAGCCGCAATGTGTTGTTCGATCTTCCGGGCCTGGAGGAAAGCCGGCCCGTTACCCTCGTAACCAAGTTCATAAGCTACTTCTATGACTATAAAGGGATGCCCGGCGTGGCCACGATCGATGTCCTCGTGAAGGGCTGCGAGGGCTCAATGACCGACCTGGCGGCCTTCGCGGTCAGCGTCCCGAGTGTGGACCAGCGGAGCTTTCCCGTGGAAGCCGGCGTCTTCTGTGAGGAGGGCAATACCTTCAGGTTCCAAAGCCGGCTGCTGGCCACATCGAGGCCGGGCAATATCCTGGACTGGGTGGAAGCCGTCTACCGTCGAAGGTATGAGGCCCTGGACGATGTCCTCATCTTCACTTCCGGCGGCTTGACCGGAGAGCTCGAGTTCGAGGTCGAGGGCTTCTCGGACTCCGATATCATGCTCTTCGACGTGACCGATTCTCTCTCCCCAGTGGGCCTCGAGGTGCCCCCGGAGCGGATCGTCCCGGGTGCGGAAGGCTACACCCTCACTTTTCAGGATGATGTTGCATCGGAGCACACCTACCTTGCGCTCAGTGCTCCCGAGATGGCCCGGGTGGGCACCGGGCAACTCACGTTTCTCCCTCCGCCTTCTTTGAGGGATGCCTCGGCCGATTATGTGGTTATCAGCCATCCTGACTTTGTCGATGAGCTGGACGATCTTGTGGACCATCGCCAGGCTCAGGGTTATTCGATCCTGAGGGCTACGACCGATGAGGTCTACGACGATTTCGGCAATGGCATGAAGTCGGACATTGCCATAAAGAGCTTCATCAGGAATACCTTCCTGACCGGGGGTTCCCAGTTCGTGCTGCTGGTCGGCGATGCCAGCGTGGATCGAAGGGGCCTGCTCCTGGATCCGCCGGAGGGCGACAATGTCAGCGACGTGGACTATCTTCCCGGTCACAATATCATTCTCTCGGACGGGCATCCGCCCAATCGCGAGATCAGGCCGTACGAGTACTGGTTCGTCACATTGGACGGGGATGATGATCCCTACCCGGACCTCTACATAGGACGCCTTCCGGTGGGAAGTACCGCGGAGGCGGAAGGCGCTGTGGCCAAGATCCTGAACAGCGAGAACGACCCGGGGGACGACCCCTGGAAGAAGCGCATGTTGGTCGTGGCCGATGACTATTATAGCAAGAACTGTCCTCAGTCGTCGGATCACAGCTTCGAGCAGGCCTGCGACAGTGTGACAATCATAGCCACCGATTTTGCGGTGGTTGCGCCCGAGACCACGAAGTACTACCTGGAACGATGTACCCGCTTCGACCAGACTGCCACACGTGAAAGCGGTGGCTGTATATCGCCGGTTCAGACCTTGCTGTATACACGCAACAATTGCACCCCCGTCGTCAGGGCGCTCCTCAACTCGGGGTCCTTCCTGGTCAACTTCCAGGGGCATGCCAACCGCGAGCTGTTCACCTCTGAGAGCTTGATTCGGGACCATGGTACTTACACCGACGTTCGCGACCTCATCAACTTCGAGAAGCCTTTTGTCCTTCTGGGCTTCGGCTGCTGGATATCAGGCTTTCAGATGTCATCCGAGGGTAGTCACGGCGATGCCATCGGGGAGAAGTTTGTGATCAACCCCTTCGGTGGGGGCAGCGCGACATTCGCCAGCAGCTGCGCGGAGTTCATCTCGCACAATTTGTACTTCAACCCCTATGTGATACGCGCCATATACACCCATCTTCAGGGGTTGGACGTGTTCGGAAACCCGCTCCCCGCCAGAGTGCTGCTCGGGGAAGCGATGACCACGGCGCTGATCAGGTTTGCAATCAGTTCCCGTGGGAGCGCCGGTCATCTTCAGAAACACGTTCTCCTGGGCGACCCGGCCATGGTGATGGACATGGGCCCGCCACTCGTCGAGGTCGCAGTTAACGACTCCTTGATAGATGAGACCTATGTGTTTACGGGTGAAGCCGCAGATACGCTGCATATCGAGAGCATTGTAAAGGATGAAGAAGCCATAATGGAACTCGGGGTGAGCATTGCCGATGATGGGTTGGTGACGCCGGTGGATCCGGGCTCCTACGAGACCCTGGCCCTCGTCGATACCCAGTTCACCAGGAGCCGCTCATACGAGCTCAAGTATGATCATGTTCCTTGCCTCGGCAGCTATAGTGTCCGCATAAGCGCCGAGGACTATTCCGGGAAGACCAGTGGCTTTGATGTGAATGTGAACACCGGCTCGGCCGAGTTCTTCGCGAATAATGATCCCCTGGAAGAAGGCGGTTTGCTGGTGATTGGCCAGCATATGAGAGTTCTCTTGGGCCGCCCCCATCCCTTCACCGAGGAAGACATCACGGTGGTGGTGGATACCATCCCGGCCGAGGACTTCGTGGACTATAGCGTCGAGATGAAAGATGCCGAGGGAAAGGAATGGGAGATCTCCTTCGCGCCATCCTTGAGTGCCGGGGATCACACGGTCGAAGCGACCGTCCAGGGACTCATGAGCCGGAGGGGATTCACCTACATACCGGCTCGGGTCGAGTACTTCGTCGAGCATGACCGCCTCTTCGATAATGACTTCGTCTCCGATGCAGCCTGGTACAGGGTACTCGTCACGGCCGAGGGCGGTCTCACCGAGGATGACATCAAGATGGAGCTCAATGGCGAACCCCTCGGGTACGACTTCCAGGCTGATTCTTCGGGTACCTCATTTGAATCTACCTTCGAGCTGGAATTGGATGCGGGCAGCCATGAACTTGCCACCGTGATCTTCGAATTCAAGGTGCCCGTGACCTTCACGGTGAGCGACGTGCTCCAGCTGCTGGATGTCTCGGTTTATCCCAGCCCGTTCCCGCGGGAGACCTTT
>JAUXGG010000102.1 GCA_030622265.1 Candidatus Eiseniibacteriota bacterium | reverse complement strand
CGCGTGCGGGACGGTTTACCGTACCGAAGGCGACTATAAGCTCAAGGTCGCCCTGGCGTGCCAGACCGTGGTGGAAGATGGCATGTACCTCACGCAGATACCTTTCTATCCTGCCAATAAGGCAATCTATGAGATTGATGATCTCCAGGCGGACCTCGAGTCGCTGGTGCAGGCCTATCCTGAGATGATGAGGTGCGTCCAGTGCAACACGTGCCGGAAGGTGTGCCCGCAGGACATCGAGGTGATGCAGTATATTGCCGCCGCGATGAGGGGGGACATTGCCAAGCTTGCTGATATGTCCTTCGACTGCATCATGTGCGGGCTCTGCGCGAGCAGGTGCCCGGGCGAACTGGCGCAGTACTATATAGGTCTTCTCGGGCGGAGGCTCTACGCGAAGTACATGATGCCCAAGGCCAAGCACGTGGCCGACAGGCTGGGCGAGCTCGAGCAGGGCAAGTTCGATAAGGAAATGGATGAACTCATGAAGATGCCCCTTGAGAGTCTTAAGAAGCTCTATGATGCGAGGGACATCCAGCCGGAGGAAGAGGTCGACGAAGAGGCCGTGGCCGCAGGCTCCAAGAGTTAAACGACTGATCATTTTAGGAGGAAGGACTATGCCAATCGATCCGGGAGTGGATCCCTATCCCGAGGACATGCGTGAATCGATCAAGAAGGTAGAGGCCACTCGGCAGGCCAGGCTCAGCCAGAAGTACCCTGCGCTGGATGCCGATGCGAAGTCCAATCTGCTCAAGGCGTTTCATCCTGACTATAAACCGGGACAGCTCACGGACATAAAGGTGGGACCGAGCAAGGGCGAGAAGACCTTCACGGAAATTGAGTCGATCCTCCAGGCATACAGCCGGCTCGATCCTGACACGTTCGATCTGGCCAGGATCGACTTCGACGTCGACGTGCTGGTGATCGGCGGCGGTGGCGGCGGCGCATCGGCCGCCCTGCTTGCCCAGGAGGCCGGCGCCAGGGTGCTTATTACCACGAAGCTCAGGCTTGGCGATGCCAATACCATGATGGCCCAGGGCGGTATTCAGGCGGCCGATAAGAAAAACGACCCTCCCAGCAAGCACTTCCTCGACGCCATGGGCGGCGGCCATTATAAGAACTCCCCCGACCTGGTGCGTGCGCTTGTCCTCGACGCGCCCCAGGTGATCGGCTGGCTTGAGAATCTGGGCGCCATGTTCGATAAGGAAGAGGACGGCACCTATATCACCATCCACGGCGGCGGCACCTCTCGGAAGCGCATGCACGCGGCGCGCGACTATAGCGGCGCCGAGATAATGAGGACCTTAAAGGACGAGGTCCAGAACAAGGGCATCGAGGTCCTGGAGTTCACCTCGGCCATAGAGCTCTTAAAAGACAAGGAAGGCAAGTGCGCCGGTGCGGTGCTTTATAATATGGAGACCGAGGAGCACTTCGTATGCCGGGCCAAGACCACGGTGATCGCCACGGGCGGGGCCGGAAGGCTTCATGTGCAGGGCTTCCCGACCACCAATCACTACGGCGCCACGGCCGACGGGCTTGTGATGGCCTACAGGGCAGGCGCCCCCTTTGTCTTCATGGACACGATTCAGTATCATCCGACCGGCTCCGCCTACCCGGAGCAGATCCTCGGCCTCCTGGTCACGGAGAAGGTCCGCGGCATGGGCGCCCAGGTCCTGAATGTGGACGGCGAGCAGTTCGTGTATCCCCTGGAGACCAGGGATGTGGAGAGCTCGGCCGTCATCCGTGAGTGTACGGAGCGCGGCAAGGGCGTGACCACGCAGACTGGCATGACGGGCGCCTGGCTGGATTCCCCTCTTATCGAGATGAAGCACGGGCCGGGCACCATCAAGAAGTTCCTGCCCGCGATGACCAGGCAGTTCGAGCGCTGTAACATAGACATGACCAAAGATCCCATCCTGATATACCCTACGCAGCATTATCAGAATGGCGGTATCAAGATAAGTGACGATGCCGAGAGCGGCATCCCGAACCTCTTCGTGGCCGGTGAAGCTTCCGGCGGTATCCACGGCAGGAACAGGCTGATGGGCAATTCCCTGCTCGACATCCTCGTGTTCGGAAGGAGAGCCGGGAAGAGCGCCGCAGCGCGCGCCAAGGATACCAAGATCGGGGAACTCACTCTCGAGCACGTCAAGAAATACCATGAGGAGCTCAAGGCCGCAGGCATTCCCAGGGATCGGGTCTCACCCATGTTGCTTCCCGACTACCGGACGCCTGAGACCAAGGAGCGGCAGAAAGGCCAGATTCCTCTTGGCGCCGAGATCTGATTCCTGGCTTGCTTGACACCCGGATAGCCGCGTGTTAGCATCCATGCAGGTTAAAGCGGATTCCTTTATCACGGGTTTAGACCATTCGAGAGGGAGTTGCATGTGAGGGAGTATAAGAGTACTGACATCAGGAATGTGGTGCTTGTCTCCCATGGAGGGACGGGCAAGACATCGCTTGCGGAGTGCCTGCTGCACACGGCCAAGGCTACATCCAGACTCGGCAAGGTCGAGCAGGGCACCTCCATCCTCGACTACGGCGATGACGAGATCGAACGCAAGATCACAATCAACCTTGCCGTGGCCTACCTGGACTGGCGGAACATCAGGATCAATCTCATAGACACGCCGGGTTACGCGGACTTCTACGGGGATACCAAGGCGGGTGTCAAGGCCGCGGATGCGGGCCTGGTGCTCGTGAAGGCCGACTCCGGGGTAGAGGTAGGGACCGAGAAGGTTTGGGAGTTCCTCGATGAGCTCTCTCTCCCCAGGATGGTCGTGATCAACAGGCTTGATAAGGAGTTCGCCGACTTTGGCAAGGTATGCGAACAGGTCAGGAACATGCTCGGGGGCCCGGTGATCGAGGCGCAGATTCCGGTCGGCGTCGGAGATGACTTTACCGGCGTGATCGATCTCCTGACGATGAAGTACTACAAGTATGACCGTAGCGGCTCCGGTGCCGGCATGATGCAGGAAATCCCCTCGGAGCTCGCCGGCCAGGCTAAGGCAGCGCGGGAGAAGCTGGTTGAGAGCATAGCCGAATGCAATGATGAGCTGCTGGAGGCCTATCTTGAGGGTAAGGAAGTCAAGCAGGAGGATCTCGTAGAGGCTCTCAAGGAGGGCTTCAGGGCCGGCAAGATCACTCCGATCGTGTGCGCCTCCGCCGAGTTCTCTATCGGCACCCAGCAGATCCTGGACCTGATTGCTTCCGCGTTCCCGACCCCGCTGGACATGGGCACGGTGACGGGCAAGGATGCCCGCAGTGGTGAGGCAAAGGAATGGAAGGCCTCCACCGATGAGCCCTTCGCGGCCCTGGTCTTTAAGACCATCTCCGAGCCCCACGTGGGCGACATGTCGATAATGAGGGTCTATAGCGGCGAGGTCTTGGAAGGGACCGAGGTCTTCAATACAGCCAAGAACTCAACCGAGAAGTTCACCCAGATTTACAACCTGATGGGGCGTGAGCGTCGCGAGGTCAACAGGCTCGTTGCCGGTGATATCGGGGCCACGGTGAAGCTGAAGGATACGGGAACCAACAATACGCTTTGTGACAGGAACAACCCCGTGGTGGTTGATCCTGTCAACTTCCCCAAGCCGGTGGTGAGGGACGCGATCGAGGCGCTAAGCAAGAATGATGAGGACAAGATGTCCAGCGGCCTCGCCAGGCTTCACCAGGAGGATCCCACTTTCACCATGTTCGTGGATTCCGAGACCAAGCAGACTATTATCTCGGGAATGGGAGAACTTCATCTGAGCGTGGGTCTTAAGCGCCTGAAGGAGCGGTTCAATGTCGGGGTCAAGCTCTTGAAGCCCCGCATCGCCTTCCGCGAGACTGTTAAAGGAAGTGCCGAGGCCCAGGGTAAGTATAAGAAACAGACCGGAGGCAGGGGCCAGTATGGGGATGTCTGGCTGAGAATAGAACCCCGGGAGCGTTCGGCGGGTTTCGAGTTCATCAACAAGCTCGTCGGCGGCTCGGTTCCTACCAAATACGTGCCCGCGGTGGAGAAGGGCGTGAGCGAGATGATGACCGATGGGGTCGTTGCCGGATACCCGGTGGTCGATCTTAAGGCCACCATCTTCGACGGCTCATTCCACGAGGTCGACTCCTCGGACATGGCCTTCAAGATCGCCGCCGGAATGGCCTTCAAGAAGGCCTTCGCGGATGCCAAGCCCGTACTCCTGGAGCCCATAATGGACGTGGTGGTTACCGTTCCGGAGGACCACCTGGGCGACGTGATGGGCGATCTGTCGGGCAAGCGCGGCAAGATACAGGGCGTGAACGCACGGGGCCATCTCCAGGTGGTGCGCGCCCAGGTGCCGCTTGCGGAGCTCTACAAGTATTCCACCACCTTGAGGTCGATGACCCAGGGGCGCGGGATGTTCGAGAGATCCTTCTCGCATTACGAGGAGGCGCCGCATGAGTTTGCCCAGAAGATAGTCGAGGAATCCAAGGCCGAGGAAGAAGCCAAGAAATAGAGGCAAAAGGGGAAAAAGGGGACAGACACCTATTTCGCCTTGTCGAAATAGGTGTCTGTCCCCTTTTTACCAACCAAGATTAGAGGTAGTATGAACGAGAATCCACTGGGCATCTCAACTTCTTGGAACGCCTCGGGCGTCGATGACGGAGCCGCGATCGTCGCTCAGGTAACCGGCCTCGGCTTTAGTGGACTGGAGGTCGAATACCGCCTGAGCGAGGCGGCGGTTCAAGGTATCGAAGCGGCCGTTCACGCCGGCGAGATCAAGGTCCTGAGCGTCCACAACTATTCCCCGCTGCTTACCGGGGAGAAAGCCAGTAGCAGGGGAGGCGACAAGCGCAACCTCGCCTCGCTTGACGGGAAAGAGGCCGCCGAGGCGGCCGCGCTTGCACGGCGTTCCGTGGATCTCGCCGTGCGGCTCGGCGCCAGGGCCCTCGTGGTCCATGCGGGGGAGACCGACATGGACCGGGCCTATTTCGGGGAGCTTGCCGATGCCGTGAAGAATCATGGTGTGGCCTCCGGGGAGGCCACGCGCCTCAGGGATGAAGTGGTGAGCTTAAGGGATGAGAGGAAGGCCCCGTTCCTCGATGCGGCCCTCGAGAGCCTCAAGGCCCTGGCGGCCTACACTGTACCCAGGGGCATCTCCATCGGAATCGAGAACCGGTATTACTACCACCAGATTCCCCTGCCCACGGAGATCGCCTGGCTGATCGAGGAGGTGGACTCTCCCGGTGTCGGCTACTGGCACGACGTGGGACACGCCCACGTGATGGAGGTCCTGGGTTTTCTTTCCCACCGGGAGTCCCTGGAAGCTCTCAGGGATAAGCTGATTGGAATTCACCTGCATGACTCGGTCTTCATAAGAGACCACCGGCCTCCGGGAACCGGCGAGATCGATTTCCCGGCGATCCTGGATAAAGTCTCACCGGATGCGATCAAGATCGTGGAGCTGGCGCCCTCCACTCCGGAAGAGGGGATAAGGGAGTCAATGGCCTGCCTCCGGGCTCTGGGGCTCTTGGAGTGCCGGTGAGGAGACCCGACATCAGGGTCGAGGGATGGTCCCGCAGAGGGCGAGGCGTATGCGTCCAGTTTCGGTTTGAAATAGCCGGGACTCTGTGATATCTATATTATGTGGACGAGGTGATGAACTATGTCAGGACATTCCAAGTGGAGTACCATCAAACGCAAGAAGGGCAAGGCCGATCAGGAGAGAGGCCGGCTCTTCACGAAGCTCATCAGGGAGCTCGTTGTCTCCGCTCGAGAAGGCGGCGGCGACCCGGTTTCGAACCCCCGCCTGAGAACGGCCGTCGATAATGCCAGGGGCAGCAACATGCCTGCGGCCAACATCGATAAGGCGATCAAGCGGGGGACAGGGGAGCTTCCCGGGGTAACCTATGAAGCCGTGACCTATGAAGGCTATGGACCGCAGGGTGTGGCCATCATGGTCGAGGTGCTCACCGACAACAAGAACAGGACGACCGCGGAGATAAGACACATTCTTGCCAAGCACGGCGGGAACCTGGGCGAGGTGGGCTGCGTATCCTGGATGTTCCACCAGAAGGGATCGGTCATTGTCGAGAAGGGTAAGGCCACGGTGGATGACCTCATGGTCGCGGCGCTCGATGCGGGGGCAGAGGATGTGAGGGACGAGGGTGATTTTTTCGAGGTCGTCACCGGGCCCGGTGGCCTGGAGCAGGTCAAGGAGGCTCTGAGCAAGATCGGCGTGGAGTTTACCAGCGCCGGGCTTACCAGAGAGCCTCAGACCGTAATCAAGCTCGAGGGCAAGCACGCCGAGCAGATCCTGAGAGTGATGGATGCCCTGGAAGATAATGATGACGTTCAGAAGGTCTATTCCAATTTCGATGTGCCCGACGATGTCATTGACAAGCTCGGCAAAGAGTAACTGATGATCATTCTTGGGATTGATCCAGGCGCTGCGAGGACGGGCTACGCG
>JAUXGG010000141.1 GCA_030622265.1 Candidatus Eiseniibacteriota bacterium | reverse complement strand
GCTTCCCGAAAGGGCATGAAAACGTCGATCAGCGGAGCCACCCAGATCCGGGCCGGCGTTATCCGGCCCGAGGTAGTAATACCCCTGGACGCCGCCGCCCGGAGGGCCGAGGGGGAAGCCGGGCAGAAGCATGCCACGGGTCTTGTTATTGGCAGTCCGGTCAGGGTAATCAGGGAGCCGTATTTCGGCAAGATCGGTGAGGTAACATCTCTGCCTCCCGAGCTCCAGAAACTCGAAAGTGAAGCCATGGTGAGAGTGCTCGGTGTCAGGTTCGGGGGGGGCGGGGAAGCCGTCATACCAAGGGCGAACGTCGAGCTGATCGAAGAGTAGAGAGGCGGATGGCGATTTCCCCGGCATGCGCGCGTGTTTCCCTACGCTGTCTTCGCACTGCCTGCGGCGTACGTCAGCTTAGCAGGTTTCTGCTGTCCTTCGGATTCGTGCTTTTTCTTATCTGGTTCGCGCTCTTCCATGTGACATCTCCAGCTCTTGCATCGGTTGTCCTTGAGACCGCCGACAGGCCGGATGATGACGGCACGGCCCTCAGGCTGATGTGGAGGGGCGACCTCGCCGAGGGTGATAGCCTCGTCATCTCACGCGCCGCCTATCCCGATACGGCCTTCTCACCGGTCGCCACCGTGGACGCCATGCGTGCGGGCTACACCGACCAGGGTCTTTCCAGGAAGATCACCTACGTCTATAAGGTTGAAGCCGCCGGCGGGCGGACCGTGCTCTCGGAGCCGGTAAGCCCGAGCGCATCGTTTCTCAACACCTCAAGGCTTGTCATGCTGGCGATTCTTGCGCTCTACTTCATCTCGGTTCTGATCTATATCAAGCTCGCCGCAGGTGGAAGGGAGTTCTTCGTAAGGCGGATATCGGGGCTCAATGCCATGGAGGAAGCTATCGGCCGGGCGACGGAGATGGGCCGCCCCGTGCTGTATGTTCCGGGGATCGATGATCTCAATAATATCCAGACCATCGCGAGCATGGTGATCCTGGGCGATGTGGCCCGCATGACCGCATCCTACGAGACGCCGATCGTCGTGCCGGTCTGCAAGCCCTTTGTCGTACCGGTGGCGGAGGAGGCAGTCAAGCAGGGGTTCATGAATGCCGGCCGTCCCGAGCTCTACAACCCCGACAATGTCCGCTATCTCTCCGATGAGCAGTTTGCATTTACCGCCGGAGTCAATGGCATCATGCTCAGAGAGAAGACCGCCGCCAACATCTATATGGGTTCTTTCTTTGCGGAGTCCCTAATCCTGGCAGAGACGGGTTTTTCCACCGGCGCAATCCAGATTGCCGGGACCGCCAATATCCACCAGCTCCCGTTCTTCGTCGCGGCGTGCGATTACGCCCTGATAGGGGAAGAGCTCTACGCGGCGAGCGCTTATCTTTCCAAGGAGCCCAAGCTCCTGGGAACCCTCAAGGCCAGCGACGTGGCAAAGGTGATAATCATGGTCTTGCTGACCGCGGGCTGCATTGCTGAATCCCTGGGGCTTACGGCGTTTGCCGAGCTCTTCACCGCGAGGTAAATTGAAGTGAGTATGAGCAGAAGTGAGTTCGAGCAAAACTGAGTATGAGCACAGGTGAGTATGAGCAGAACTGAGTGCGAGCAGAGGTGAATAGATGAGGACAGAGATCCCGGTGGCCATAGCCTTCGTGGCAGGAATGCTCATGGTGGTGTCCCTCTTTGTTCCTCATCCCTTTATCGCCGAGCCTGCAGCGGTGATGAGAAGCTGGGCGATCATCATAACGGCCTTTGCCTATGTGCTCGGTGTGGCCAATATTGCCCGGATCAGCCTTCACACGGTCAAGAAACGGACCACCGACTGGCAGTACAAGGGGGCGCTTGTGGTTGCCCTGGTTGCCATGGCGGGTGTGGGAGTCTCAAGGGGTATTCAGACCGGCGGGCTCTTCGACTGGGCCTATCTCAATATGTATGTGCCGATGCAGGCCACGATGTTCAGCTTGCTCGCCTTCTTCATAGCCTCGGCGGCTTACCGGGCCTTCAGGGCAAGGTCGGTGGAGGCAACCTTGCTCCTCGTGGTTGCCGTGGTGGTGATGCTGGGGCGGGTCCCGGTGGGGGAGAAACTCTGGCCGGGGCTTCCGGCTTTCACCGAGTGGATAATGGAAGTCCCCAACATGGCCGCCAAGCGCGGGATCATGATCGGTGCGGCGCTGGGAGCCATCTCAACCGGGCTGAAGATGATACTGGGGATCGAGCGATCCTATCTGGGAAGTGATTGATGGCAGAACGCAAGACGGAAGAACGCAGCCTGCTTACGAAGCTCTCGCAGATCGACCGGCGCATACTGTTTCTCCTCATCTTTGCGTGCGCGACCATTCCTCTGCTGCTGGGCGCGGGCCTCAGGATGTCGGTGACCGCGCCGGTCCAGGGTCTCTATGACGCGATTGATGGGCTCGAGGCCGGATCCTATGTCTGGCTGGCGGCCGACTATGACCCGGGATCCAAGCCCGAGCTCTCACCCATGAACTACGCCATCGTGGAGCACCTGTTCAGGAAGGACATCAAGGTGATCTCGGGTTCGCTCTGGGCGCCGGCCCCCCCGCTTGCCCAGGCCGTTTTCGATGAGATGGCACCCAGGCACGGGAAGCAGTATGGCGTGGACTATGTCAATCTGGGCTTCAAGGAAGGGCGTGAGGCGGTGATGGTCTCCATTGCGGAAGACCTCAGGAGGACCTTCCCCGAGGACCACTCCGGAACCCCCCTGGACAGCATACCCATGCTTGAGGGCATCTCGAACCTCCAGGATGTTGAGATGATCATCTGTGTCTCGGCCGGCTACCCGGGCATCAAGGAGTGGATCCAGCAGATCGCAACAAGGTATGACACGGCGATAGGAGGGGGAGTGACGGCGGTGAGCGGACCCGAGATGTATCCCTACATCCAGTCGGGGCAGCTCGTCGGTCTGCTCTCCGGCATGAAGGGCGCCGCCGAATATGAGCAACTCGTGGAGCGTCCCGGCCTCGGGATCGCCGGGATGGTGGCTCAGTCCAGCGTCCATGTCATGGTGGTGATCTTCATCATCTTCGCCAACATTGTCTATTTCCTCGAGAAGCGGAGGGCGCGCTGATGACGAAGTACATCCTGATAGGCGTGGTGATCGCCTTGATGGTCTTCGCCGTTGCGTCCGGGCGCCTGAGTGGCGCGTCTTTCGGGACCTGGATTGCGGCCATGCTGACGCTGGCGATTTTCAGCTTTCTCTATAAGGACAATCCCATTTACAAGTTTGCCGAGCATATCTTCATCGGTCTTTCGGCGGGTTACTTCGTTGCCCTCGAGTACTGGAATGTCTTCGTACCCAATCTCTGGAATCCCCTGCTGGAGAGTTTCCGGACTGTGTCTCCATCGGGACTGATGCTGCTCGTGCCCTTCGCCCTGGGGCTTCTGCTCTTTGCCAGGTTCTTTCCGAAGATCGCCTGGCTGAGCCGCTGGTCGATGGCCGCGATGATAGGATCATACGCCGGTCTGGCCATAATCGGAGCTCTCCAGGGTGACCTGTTGGCCCAGATACGGGCCAATATGATACCCTTCCTCTCGCCCGGGAGTCTCACCGGTCTTAAGGCCGCGGCCGGTGGGAACGCGTTCTTCTTCGCCATACTCGAGGTGCTCCGGAACCCGCTGATAGTCATTGGTCTCCTGGTAACGCTGGTCTACTTTTTCTTCTCCAGGGAGCACAAGGGCGGTCTGGGAGCGGTGTCGAGGGTGGGTGTGTGGTTCCTGATGATCTCCTTCGGAGCCTCGTTCGGCTACACCGTGATGAGCAGGGTGTCGCTCTTGATCGGCAGACTTCATTTCCTCATGAGCGACTGGCTGGGGATAATTCACTGATGGACCGCCTGCTTTCCAAGATCAACCTCATAGGTTTCACGCGCAGAGACGGCGCCTACAACATGGCCCTCGACAGGCATCTCCTTGACCTGGGTGAAGCTGCGCCGGGAACAGGGTACCTTCGCTTCTACGGATGGTCGAAACCGGCCATCTCGCTCGGACACTCCGAACCCCTTGAGAACATCGACCAGGCAAAGTCGCTCGAGGACGGGATCGAATTGGTGCGCCGTCCGACCGGAGGCCGGGCCGTTCTTCACTGGGATGACCTCACCTACGCCGTGGTGCTCCCTGCCAATGCCGGCAAGGACCTATCGGAATTGTACAAGTTGATATCATGGTGCATCATCGACGGCGCCCGATCGATGGGCCTTGATCTCGATCTCGAGCGCGGGACAGTGGGAAAGTCGGGAGCCAGGCAGAAACCCTGCTTCGCCTCGGTGAGCCGGTACGAAATCTCCTACCGCGGGCGCAAGGTCGTGGGAAGCGCCCAGAGGATAGGGGAGAGAGCGATGCTGCAGCATGGGAGCATCCCTGTGAACCGCAACTATCTCAGGATCGTTGACTATATGAAGGCGGGGGGCGCGGGGAGCGGGGAACCGGGCAGGGAGAGGCTCAGGCGGGAGCTTAAGGCCTCAACGGCCTGCCTTGAGGACGCGGCCGGCAGACCCCTCGATCCCCTTGAAATAAAGGCCGCGCTGGCGCAGGGTTTCTCGACCCGGCTGGGTTGTGAGGTAACCGAAATCGACCCGTCGCAGATTGAGCCGGGTCGTCTCTCTCCCCCGCCGGCCGACAGAGGAGTTTCGCGCCGGAAGCCCTAGCGTTAAAAGGACTTGACACCTTCCGGTATGGTGTATAAAGTAAAGTCTGAACACTAGTAATATGACAGGCAATACTGACAGCACCCAGAAAGGGGGATGAGGTTATGCGTCCCTGGTTGCGCATGCTATTTGTTTCGCTTTTGGCCTTCCTTGTTCTTGCCGGTTCGCTGGTATATGCACAGGAGGTCGGGAGGATTGCGGGGACGGTAACAGCCAAGAGCGACGGCAGACCCCTATCATTTGCAAACGTGCTGGTAATGGGCACAGGTCTGGGAACTTTCGTGAAGGATAACGGCGGCTTCGCAATTGAAGACGTTCCGGTTGGTGCGTATACCGTCAAGGTGATGATGATGGGTTTTGCCGCCGAGACCCAGGAGAACGTGGTAGTCAGAGCGAACTCGACCAGCGAGCTGAACGTCCAGCTTTCCGAGACCGTAGTCGTGGAGCTCCCGGTTACGCAGGTCACGGCTGAAAAGCCCATGGTGGATGCCGACAGGACCGGCTCCACGCGGACCGTGGACATGGAAGATACCGCTGTCCGGTCTATCAACACGGTTGAGGAGGCTATTGCCGCACAGGCCGGCGTCGTCCTGGAGGGCGGCGAGATCCACATCCGCGGCGGCCGTTCCGGGGAGGTCAAGCAGTTCGTTGACGGTATCCAGATCAGCGATGCCTTCGTGGGCGCCACGGGTCTGGAGGTCAGCCTGTCCTCGCTCTCAGAGATCGAGGTCCTCTCGGGCGGATTCGACGCCGAGTACGGGAACGTTCAGT
>JAUXGG010000277.1 GCA_030622265.1 Candidatus Eiseniibacteriota bacterium | reverse complement strand
TCTACCCCATCTTCGAATACATGGACAGCACATCGGTTTCCATACCGTATGTTGCCAGTACCGGGATCAAGGCCTATATCGCGGGTAACGCCGATGCCGAACTTGCCTGGGTCGATTGCTATATAGACATCACCCATGGCTATAAAGGTGACCTCATCATAGATCTCACCTCGCCTGAAGGCACGACGGTAAGGCTTCACAATCGGACAGGGAGCTCGGCCGATGACATAGTCACGTGGTACGATTCCGAGACCGATCCGGATGGCCCGGGCACCATGGCGGACTTTGTTGGTGAGTGGGGCGAAGGCACCTGGGAGATCTGGATACGCGATGTTTCGAGCGGCATTGCTGGAACACTGAATGCCTGCGGGCTCCGGATAGGGTTCCCGCCTTCAACATCAGGGGTCGAGGTGACCCAGCCCGACTCCCCGGCTGAGACCTTCCTGGCGAGTGCGTGGCCCAATCCCTTCACGAGTACGGCCAGCCTGCGGTTCGGTCTTGCGCGGAGTGAGAACATCCATCTTGCGGTGTACAATGTGCTCGGCCAGCAAGTCGCCGTGCTTGCCGACGGTGAACATCCGGCAGGCTACTATGAACTCGCCTGGGATGGCAAAGGCAACGATGGAAGATCCGTGGCGAGCGGTATATACTTCTGCCGCTTAAGAACCGGTAGGTTCACCACCACCCAGCGCATGGTCCTGATGAAATAGGAGTGGCGGCGAATCGGCAAGGCAGCCAGGCGGAGGAGGACGCTCATATGACGGTTGACCTCAATGTAGTCAAAGGCAAAATGGATATTGCCGGCCTGGTTGGCCCACTGTGATTCCTGGGCTGGCTCTTCACCATCGGCTTCACCGGTCTGTCCTTTTGGAGAGCGGTCTGGGCCATACTTGTGTGGCCTTACTACCTGGGCTCGGCCCTGAGCTACTCGTACAGACGGCCACACTGGCACCGGTGTGAACAAACCGATTGCGGGACCGGATTAGCTTTACGCAGGCTTTGCGTCACGCCCAGCTGAGGTAGATGAAGAGGCCGAGGTTAAAGAGCGAAAGCACGAGCTTGACGAACATGGCGGAGAGCTTTCCCACGAATGCGAAGAAGCCCGTCTGGAGAGCCCGGTCGAGGCGCCTGTAGTAGATGTACTCGAAGAGTACGGCGAAGGCGAAGGCGCCTATCAGGCCGAAGATGATACTTCCCACAAAGGGAATCACGAACCCGCCGGCGATGGCTCCGACGATTCCGCCGAGGAATGCTCCAAGCACCCCCCACTTGGTCGCTCCCTTGTGGGCCACATAGACGACGCCGAGGAAAGACTCGATTATCTCACCCACGACGAGCACCACCACCATCACGAGGAGCCACTTCCAGCCCATCGTGGAGAAGCCTGTCGCGATGTCGTAGATCAGAATCGCGCCGAGAGCGATCCAGCCTCCGGGAATACCCAGGAATATGCAGACATTGAGGAGAAGAAGAACTACGTAAAGAAGAACAAGACCGATGTGCTGGAGCACCTCAACCAAGATTGTGAGCCTCCCTCAAAAAGGTACTGTTGCTAAGCCAGAGTGTACATTCTCGTCAGCTGATTAGCAACATTATCAGAGTCCTTTACTACTCGGCTTCCTACAAAGAGACCGCCCGTTGACTAATCCCCCCAAATGACCCATCATTATGCATTGGCTATACCCTTGCGTGCTTCCTGTGCAGGCTGCGGGAGGCACAAGAAAGCCAAGGGCACAAGAAACCCAAGTCACAAGAAACCGGAAGGAGTGCCTCATGAGAAGATGGAGTTTCTATGCGGTCATGGCCCTGGTAACCATGCTGGCCGGCGCGGTGCCGGCGGCCGCTCAGAACATTGACGCGAAGGAGTACTGGCTCGATAATGGGATGCAGGTCCTGATGGTCGAGCGCCACGATACCCCCACCATTATGACGGCGATAGTCGCCCGCGTCGGGTCCGCCAACGAGATCACCGGCATAACCGGAATCTCCCACCTTTTCGAACACATGATGTTCAAGGGTACTGAGACTATCGGCACCAAGGACATCGAGCGGGACTTCGAAGTCATGGCACAGCTCGATTCCCTGAGGGCACTGATGCGCGAGGAAGAGAACATCATGCGCGAGCAGATGCGCCGCGGCGAGATCGAGGACATGCTGGACCCTGAGGCCAGGACGCCTCGCTACCGGGAGATCGATGCGGAGTTCGATGAACTGATCGTCGAGCAGCGTGAGTTGATCGTCAAGGATCAGCTCAATGAGATCTACTCCAAGCACGGCAGTTTCTTCCTGAATGCCATGACCTCGGACGACCTGACCATGTATGTGGTCCGTGTTCCCACGAACAAGATCGAGCTCATGATGTGGATGGAATCCGACCGTTTCAGCAACCCCGTGTTCCGGGAGTTCTATTCGGAGCGCAACGTGGTCCGCGAGGAGCGCCGCATGGGTGTGTAATCCACACCGACCGGCCTCATCGAGGAAGACTTCCGGGCCATGTTCTGGAAGTCATCCTCATATCACTGGGATGTGATCGGCTGGCCGTCGGACCTTGCCAACATAACGCGCGAGCAGGCCAATGCATACTATGACATGTACTACGCGCCCAACAACCTGACCCTCATTCTGGTAGGCGACCTTGACCCGGATGAGATGATCAAGCTCGTAAGAAAGTACTTCGACCGGATTCCCCGCGGCACCACCGAGCCCCCCGAGGTCTACACTCTCGAGGAAAAGCAGTATGGAGAAAAGCGGCTGATCACCGAGGCCGAGACCAATCCCCAGGCCGAGATCTGGTACCACACCGTGGCCTGGAAGCATCCTGACAGCTATCCGCTGGATGTTCTTGCGGGGATCATGAATGACAAGACGGGGCGGCTCTATAAGAAGCTCGTCGAGGAAGAGGGAATCGCCAAGAGCTCCGTCGACCGGAGCGGCATGCGCATGTTCGGAGGGAGCGGCCTGGCGGTTGCCGCCTATCAGGAGTCGAAGAAATACGCCGGCGCTTTCCGGGTGAGCGCCGAAGGGGTGTCCGGTGTCCGGGCTGAACAGCTCGAGGCGGCAATGGATGAGGTAATAGAGGAAGTGAAGTCCGAACTTGTGACTGAAGATGAGCTGCAGAAGGTCAAGAACCGGATACGCGTCCAGCAGATCCGCTTCATGGACATCATGTCCGGGATCGGCATCCTCTTCTATGTCGGGCAGAATGCCGCATTCGGTGACTGGGCGGAAGCCAATAACAGCCCGGACAAGATCGACATGGTAACGGCCGAGGATGTCCGGCGGGTTGCCAATAAGTACTTCGCAAGAGATGGTCGAAACGTGCTCATAGTCAACACCAAGGGCGGCCCGGAGGGCGGGAGCGCGAGTGGAGAGGATCCCCACCTTGCCCAGGCGATTACGATGATCACCTCGATCGAGGACCCCGCCAGGCTTGAACAGATGATCGGCATGTTCTCGATGCGCATGGACAGCATAGAAGACCCTGAGGAGCGAGCCCAGATGGAGAAACTCCTCAAGATAGCCAATGACCACCTCAAGGAACTCAAGGCCGCCGAGGGAATGTAAGGCCTGCGCCGAAGGAGAGAGTGATGAAGAGACTACAGGTTTTACGATTCAGCCGATTGGCAGCACCCGTCACGATTCTGGCGCTGGCTGCCCTGGCGGTTCCTACGGCTCTCGTGCTGGCCGGTGATATTGTCGACCATCCGGACAAGCTCGAGTTCGAAGAACTTAAGTACGATCCACCCAAACCCCAGGATTACCGCCATACCCTTAAGTCCGGCGTAACCGCTTATGTCGCGGAGAACCGGGAGCTTCCCACCTTCGAT
>JAUXGG010000204.1 GCA_030622265.1 Candidatus Eiseniibacteriota bacterium | reverse complement strand
CCTTGATCTTGTTGATCCGCGTAACCAGGCGGTAGGCATGCCCCCGGTCCGGACCGGAGGTTATCATCACGACCTTTATGTTGGTCCCGGTGTGGGGGTGCATGTAGACCTGGGGCAGTTGGCCCTGCCTTTCCTCTTCTATGAGGTAGGGGCAGATCTTCCGGGCGATAATCTCGACACCGGGAGTGAGGCCCGGGCAGCTCACATCATCCTGTATGCCCGCGATCTTTTCCTGGAGCTCGACTTGCTGGTCGGAGCTCAGGGCCCGGCCCTTGGCATCCACAATCTCTATCCTGATCATATTGATGCTGGTCTTGGGATCGGCCGCGCCGGTAATGAAGGCCTTATCGTATTTCCTCTGGTACCCCGGCGCCACCTCCTGGATCACCCGGAAACAGTCGCCCACGGAGAGATCATGCTCAAAGCCTGCGGCCGAGATGGCGGTGAGTTCCCCGTCCTTGGTTTTGATAGTGCCGACCCAGGCCAAGATCTTTCCGGTCTTGCGCACGTCGCGCACAAATGTATGGTTGGCGTAGATCTGGTGAGCCAGGTCGCGAGGGGTGCGCTCGGTGATGTAGGTCAGCGTGCGGGCGAGGAAGAACCTTACCATCTCGCCTCTCTCCTCGCTGAAGAGGGCCTTGTATTCCGATTTCTTCGAGATCTTCATGAGCTCGTCGAAGACCAGGTGGTAATGCTGTATCCGCTGGACTTCGGTCATCATAAGCCTGCCGGCGCCCTCCTTGCGTCCAGAGACGATCAGGAGGAGGGATTTGATCTCAGCCTCGAGGCTTAAGAGGTGCTCAAAGTCCTTCCGGTCGGCGACTTCGATTTCCATGAAGACCAGCCCCATCTTCCGCTCGGGCTCATCGATTACCACGCCGTGGCAGTAGGCCACGTTGAAGCCCATGAGATGAAGCGTGCCGGTGCAGGTGTTCAAGAGACCCGGCCAGTCAACAGCCAGTACCGCGAAGGTCACCGAAGGCCGGCCGAGAGCGTACTTGGTCGGTTCGGGGCTTATGTGGATCCTCACACCGCCGGAGGACTTTGAATCCTCCAGGTCCTGGTGGACCAGGCGAATCGCGGTCGCCAGGTAGTGGGAAGGCATACGGGCCGGGTATCTGCCGGAGCCCCTTATGAGCTGGTAGATGTCCTCTATCTGCTTCTCGCTGATCAGCGAACCTTCAAGCATCTGCTTAACCGTGCGAAGCACCTGTCACCTCAGTCTCGGCTCTCGGGTAGCCCTTCCAGCATTTCCTGGGCACGCTTCGACTCGGCCGAGTTCGGGTAGCGGTTGACCAGGATCTTGAAATACTGACGTGCCGTATCGGTGTCGTCAATCTCTTGGTAGCAGAGTCCCAGCTTGAACATCGCCTCCGGTACCTTGTCCCCTGAAGGGTAGCTGTCCAGGACCTTCCTGAACTCTATGATGGCATTGGGGTAATCCTGCTGGGTATAGAACGACTGGGCGATCATGAACTGGGCATCGTCGGAGAAATCGGTCATCGGGAAGCGTCTCACGAATTCCCTGAAGCCATCGATGGCGGAGACGTAATCGCCCCTGGTGAAGTCCAGGTAGGCGGTCTCATATACGTGCGTCGCTACCGACGCCTGGGCCATCGTGGTATCGGCGAACGCGGAGGCGGTATCCCCATCAGCCGGCAGGGGAACTCTCAGGAGCGAGAGCTGGGCCACCTTGTACCTGTTCTCCTTGACCAGGGACTCGAGGATCTCAAGTCTGGTCTGGATCTCGTCCAGGCGGGCCTCGGAGGTGGCAGCGCTCGCTCTCACCGGCGCCGACTCACCGCCCACCGTGGTATCCAGATGGGCGACCGTCTGCGTGAGATAATACAACGAGTCCTGCAGCCTGGATATCTCGGCCTCGCGCCGGTACATGTCGGTCTCGAGGTCGTGGACCCGTTTGCCGTAGCATCCGCTCATTGCAAGCACGAAGACTATCGCCACTAGAAAGATGTGCAGTCTGGTCTTTAACATTTCGCCGGTCCTTATCTTATGTCGAATTCGGATCTGCGGTTCTTGGCCCAGGCCTTCTCGTTCTCGGCGGGGTCGAGTGGCCGCTCCTCACCATAGCTTATAACAGATATCCTGGATTGCGCTATGCCGAAGTTGACGAGGTAGTCCCGCGCCGCCAGGGCCCGCTTCTCACCCAGGGCCAGGTTGTAGTTCTCGGTCCCGCGATCATCGCAGTGGCCTTCTATGCGGATCTTGACGCTGGGATTGTCCATCAGGACCGCTGCGTTCCCGGCCAGAGTCGTGATGGCGTCATTGTCGAGGTTGTACTTGTCATAGCCGAAGTAGATCCGCCTGAGCTCGATCTCGTCCGCGCCGGGCTTGATCGGCGTAACGGGCTCATCCGTCGCTCCGGGCTCGTCGCCCTCACCGGGCATCTTGGCTCCGCCCTGTTCTCCTATCTCGTCGATGTCCTCAGGCGGTCTCGCCTTCTTGCCGCCGCATCCTACCATTACCGCAACGCACAACACGAGAACAAGCACCAGCAGCAACCTCATGTCATCCTCCTTGTTCCTTAGCCTTGCAGGGGTTCCAGTGTTGTCTTCCGGGGCTGGGCAGACCAGGCAGGACTCCTGGGATTTTCAAGATCCTTAAAGATCCTGCGTTTTCCGCTGCCGTCCCGGTTCATAATGTAGATACCAGATTTCGATCTCGCCTGCGAGGAGTATATTATATGCATCCCGTCAGGCGACCAGTTAGGATATTCATTATCACCCTCCTCGGTCAATACACTTGTACTTATCCCGAACGGATCGACCGTGCAGATCTGGAACCCTCCGTCGATTCCTGCCACGTATGCAATCAGGTCACCTTCCGGCGACCAGGCCGGTGAGGTATTGTATCCTCCCTCGTGGGTTATCCTCCTGGGACTCAGTCCCTCCATGTCGACGGCGTATATCTGGGGTGAGCCGGTCCTGTCGGTGGTGAACGCCAGCTCGAACCCGTTGGGCGCCCAGGTGGGGGAGCAGTCTATCCCCGAGTAGCGGGTCAGGCGCTTCCTGGTCTTGCCGTCGACCGAGATCACATAGACTTCCGGGTTACCGTCCTTGCTCAAGGTGAGCGCTATCTTGCTTCCGTCCGGAGACCAGGCCGGCATGGCGTTCATGCCTTGGAAAGCTGAGAAACGGACGGTAGTCTTATCCTCAAGATCGGTCACGTATATGGCAGGATCCCCGGAAGCGTAGGATACATAAGCTATCCTGGTGGTATCCGGCGACCAGGATGGATTCATGACGATGCTCGGGGTCTGGGTTATACGGCTCAGCCCGGAGCCGTCTATGTGCACGGTGTAGAGGCTTGCCTCGCCCCTGGCTCCTGCCACGAAAGCCATCTGGGTATTGGCTATGCCCTGGCGACCGGTCAAGGCATAGACGATATCGTCGGCCACGACATGGGCCACCATTGCGATCCCATCGGTCGCGCCGGCATACTTGCGGCGGAATATGCTCTGGCTGGAGACCCTGTCCTGAAGGTTGATGCCGAAGCTGAGCTCCTGGCTGCGGCTTTCGGTCACGGTGCCTACCAGGGCGTGGGGCTCGTCCTTCTCGGGGTCCTTGACGATCTCGAAATAACCGGACATCTCGAGGTCGTCCTTGAGGATACCGAGGAACTCCTCATGGTAGCCGGCCACGGTCTCATCGATCTCCTTTTCGGGCTCTAAGAAACCTATGCGGATGGCGGACCGGCCCTCAGCCGTGACTCTCAAGCGGACATCCGTCTGGGCACCGGCTGCCGGGGCAAACACAAGAGCTGCCGCGAGGGCAGCGATCAAGGCAAGAGCTGCCGCGCCGGTATGAACGGCGGCATGGGTGGCAGCATGGACGGAAACGTGTGCATTGGCAGAAGGTCTCATCATTTATCCTGACGTTTGCTCGAACTCAAAATGGACACCCAGCCACCTGCCGCTGAAGCCGGAGGGAAGTGGCGGGAGGGGACTGGAGATGTTGACGGCCCTCGTGGCCGAGCGGTCGAAGAGGTCGAAGCTGCTCTTCTCCTCGACCTTGACTGCTGAGACCCTGCCGTCTCTTGCGATCTTGAAATAGACGGTAGTCATCACACCCTCTTCGGAGGCGGACACCGGTGGGGGCGACCAGTTGTAACTTATGGTTTCTCTGACGATCTCCAGATAGTACGCGAACTTGAAGTTCTCATCATCCACCCTGACGCTCGACTTGGCGCCGGTCGCGGCCTGGGTGCCACTCACGCTGGGCTTGTCCTCAGTCTTCCTGGGCTCCTCCTTGGGCTTCGTCTCAGCCTTTGGAGCCTCCGTCTTCCGGGTCTTGGTCTTGGGCTTATAAGTCATCTTCGGCTTCTCGGGTTCTTTCTCGGCCTCCACCCTGGGGGCGGGGGTCTCCACCTTGGGAGCCTTCTTGACCTCGGGCCTTTCCTCTCCGACGAGCTTCACATTGATGACCTGGGCCAGCGGGATCTGTGTCCTGTGGAAGCCGGGGACCATCACGAGGATCAGGAACGCTACGTGCGCGGCGGAGGAGACCGCGAAAGCCCGTTTCACTACCTT
>JAUXGG010000279.1 GCA_030622265.1 Candidatus Eiseniibacteriota bacterium | reverse complement strand
TTTTCGCTGCGGCGAAGATCCGGAAGGATCTGGATATGGAACATTCCGTAGCCAGGCTTCTTGAGCGTCTCGACCCCGGTTTTTGAATTTCAGGCATATGGCAGTTGACTTAGTGGGGAGCCAATGTTATATTGACCGAAAAGCAAGGAGGAGTACGTATTGCCACATCATAAGTCTGCTGCGAAACGCATAAGGCAAGATAAGAAGAAAAGGGCCAGGAACCGGGCCGTCAAGTCAGAGATCAAGATAGTGGTCAAGAAGGTGACCGCTGCCACGGACCCTGAAGAAGGCGCCAAGATTCTGCCTGAGGTCAGCTCGGTCATGGACAAGGCGGCGAAGAAGGGCGTTCTTCACTGGCGCACGGCTGCGCGCAAGAAGTCCAGGCTGGCCAAGCGGGTTAATTCGCTCTCGAGCTAGGCCTCGAGTTTCTTCTTTTCTTCTCTCACAACTTCAGCAATATGGGCGACGGCGTCGCCCTTTTCTATTTTGGTGACCTCGCCGGATTTTCGCATCCTGATCTCGACCTTACCCTCTTTCAGGCTCTTCTCCCCCACGGTTACCCGTATCGGGATACCCACAAGGTCGGCATCCTTAAACTTATTCCCCGGCCGTTCGTCCCTGTCATCCAGGAGCACCTGGATTCCCTCAGCCATCAGTCCATCGTAGATGGCCTCGGCCGTGTCCTTAAGCTCAGGAACTGTGACATTGGTCGGAAGCACGTGCACCTCGAAAGGCGCAATGCTGATGGGCCAGGATATCCCGTCCTTGTCATTGTGCTGCTCAATGGCAGCCGCCACCGTCCGGGTGACCCCGATACCGTAGCAGCCCATGACGAAGGGATGTTCCTTGCCTTGCTCATCCAGGAAGGTGGCCTTCATAATCTCAGAGTACTTGGTTCCAAGCTTGAAGATCTGCCCTACCTCGATCCCTCTCCAGGTCCCCAGGGGTTTGCCGCAGCGTGTGCAAATGTCACCTGCCTCAACCAGCACCAGATCATGAAACCCGGTGACTTCGAAGTCCCGGCCCAGGGTGACATTAACGTAATGGGCATCCGCCTCATTGGCGCCGGTCACCATGTTGCAGGCGCCCGTAACCGTGCGGTCGGCTATTATCCTCACGTCCTTCAACCCGACCGGGCCCGAGAAACCGAGAGGCCCGCCTGTGACCTTCTCGATATCCTCAGCGGTCGCCATCCCGATATTGGGCGAGCCGAGGACCTTGGCGAGTTTGATCTCGTTTATCTCCCGGTCGCCACGAATGAGGACGGCGACATACTCGCCTTCCACATTGTAGACGATGGTCTTGATGAGCTGCCGGGGCTCTTTCTTTAAGAAGGCCGTAACTTCCTCAACAGTCTTCATGCCGGGTGTTTCGACCTTCTCCAGACCCTGGGCTTCTTCGGAGCCTTCAGGCACATCGATCACGCATTCCGCGGTATCCTCGGTTGCCGCATAGCCGCAGTCGCAGGCAAAGACCTGGGACTCCCCCGTCTCGGCAAACACCATGAACTCGTGGGTAACATCGCCGCCGATGGCGCCTGAGTCGGCTTCCACTGAGCCGAACCGGAGGCCGCAGCGCGTGAAGATTCTCGTATAGGCTTCATACATCTTGTCATAAGTCTCAGCCAGGGATGCCTCGTCGCGATGGAAGCTATAAGCATCCTTCATCAGGAACTCGCGCGCCCTCACCACTCCGAAGCGCGGCCTCACCTCATCGCGGAACTTAGTCTGGATCTGGTAGAGCGTAAGCGGAAGCTGGCGATAGGACCTTACCTCACCCCGGATGATGTCTGTGACGATCTCCTCATGGGTGGGCCCGAGAGCAAAGAACCTGCCGTGCCGGTCCCTTACCCTCATCAGCTCCTTGCCGTAGATACCCCACCTGCCGCTTTCCTCCCAGAGCTCGGCCGGGCTCAGGACGGGCATCAGGATCTCGAGGGCGCCGATCCGGTTCATTTCCTCCCTTACGATGCTCGCGACCTTCTGGGTAACCCTGAGGCCAAGCGGGAGCATGTTGTATATGCCGGACGAGAGCTTTCGTATCAGCCCGGCACGGAGCATGAGCTTGTGGCTTTGAGTCTCCGCCTCCGCGGGAGTCTCCTTGAGTGTCGGCAAAAGGAAATCAGTCCAGCGCATTCTTACCTTCCTTGAGTATTCGCACCACCTCGTCAACGATCGTCTTTATGAGCATGTCCTTATCGCTCGGGGGGGGTATCCCGCAAGTGTCGGATTCTTCACATCCCGGATAGGCTCCGGTGATCCCCATCTTCTTTCTTAAGTCAAAGAGCTTCTGGACCTCATCGCGCGAAAGCGAGCTCACGGAACCAAGGTGCCTGGCTATGAAGCTGATCTTCGCGAAATGCTCAACTGTCTCCAGTTTATGATAAGCATTCAGAACATCCGGGCCAACCGTCATCACGCCGTGGTTCTCCAGAAGGAAAGCATCGCTCCTCGTGACCACGTTCTCGATCGATCTGGGAACCTCATCCGTGGATGGGGTCCCGTAACGGGCAAGCGGTATCGAGCCCAGGGAGACAATCACCTCGGGCAGGATACATTCCGTGAGCGGAATCCCCGCCACGGCGTATGCTGTCGCGTACGGCGGGTGGGCATGAACCACGGCGGCCACGTCATCCCGGAGCTCATACGCTTTTATGTGCATCTTGACCTCGGAGGTGGGCTTGAGTTTACCGCTTACTCTCTCCCCCTGCATATCGGTCACGACGAGATCGCTCGCTTTAAGAAAGCCCTTGCTTACGCCCGAGGGGGTAACCAGCAGGCGGTCATCGGAGAGCCTGATGCTGATATTGCCGTCATTGGCGGCCACGAAGCCGCGCTCGTACATTCTCCGGCCGGCATGGAGGATACCCTCGCCGGCTTCATCCATTGAGACGAAACGCTTCACCGGGGGCTTCCTTTACTCATGTCGATCCGGTCGACTATGCCAAGTATGAGGGTTCTGATGGTCGGGTATTCCTGCTTCAAGACCTGCCGGGTGGCCGAACCCTGGTCCACTATCAGGACCACGTCGCCGGTTCCGGCATCCACCTGGTCCATGGCAAGCAGGGGCTCGCCGTATTCGGTGCCGTCGGGATCCATGGGCTGGATGACGAGGATCTTCTGCCCGGTAAGCGTGGGATACTTGACCGAGGAGACCACGTCACCTATGACTTTCGCGATATACATCCTCTACAGACTCACTCTCATAGATCCACCCTGTCGACGATTCCCATTACAGCAGCATCAGCGGGATTGAACTTATCCGCCACCGTGTGCGCCGCTTCCCTTCCGCGAACGAAGAAGACTATGTCCCCGGGACCGACCCGTACGGTATCCAGGGCCACGACGGGGCTGCCCTTGGGCTCGCCCTCCGGAGTCAGGGGCTGGAGGATAAGAAGCTTCGCCCCCTTGAGCTGCTCGATCTTCCTTGTGGCGACCACCGTTCCTATGACCTTCGCTATGTGCATGCGCTATCCCAGCCTGCCCTTGAGATCCATGTGAGGCCGCGGGATCACGACCGACTTGACTACCATACCGGTACTCTCTATAAGTCCCAGGCCTGCCGCCACGGCGGCATTGACATCGCTCACATCACCTGAGAGCATCACGAAGGACTTGCCGGCAAGTCCCTGAGCCAACCTGAGATCGGTGAGCTGGATCTCGGCTGCCTTAGCCGCTCCGTCGGCGGCAACGATGCAGGAAGCCGCCGAGAAGGTCTCGATCACACCAAGAGCCCTGATCTCCTCGATCTTAGCTGTCCCCATGATAGCCGGAAACACTTGAGGATG
>JAUXGG010000042.1 GCA_030622265.1 Candidatus Eiseniibacteriota bacterium | reverse complement strand
TAGCCTGCGAATGTGGGTTTAACCACATAGGTGTGGCCGGGCACGATGCTGCTGATGATATAGAGGCCCTCACTATCGGTGAAAACCGTGGTATTCCAGATATTCCCCGCTTCCCTCAGCAGGACGGCAACACCCCGAACAGGATCACCTTCCGGTGTGCGTACATGCCCTTCGATCTGGTTGAAGGATCCACAATAGCCGGTGAAGTTCTCGTTGGGGATGGACCTGCCGGTCGGGTTATAGCTGATATTCAGAGGAGAGAAATCGCAGAGAGCCTTGCTGGGCGTCACTCGCAACCACTCGACCGAGGCATTGAACCGGACACGATAGTAGCCCCGCGAATCGGTAACCGTGATGGTGGAGGGCGTCGACGGCGGACCGTCGCCCTTATCGAAGTAGGCCTTGATCTCGACACCCCGGATGGCAGCGCCGCTCTCGGTGAGCACATAGCCGTTTATCTCATAGGAACCACTATCACCGTCATCCCCGCTGTCGAAGAGGCACCCACCCAGAAAGACCAGGAGGACAAGAAGGGCAAGAAGGACAGGGAGCGGCTGATACGTCTTGCAAGAACCTATGACAGCACCTCCCGTTTACTGAACCTACCCACACTCAATCTACTCAGATTCACTGCGCGTGACAATGTGTCAGAGAACCCTGTAACTCTTGATCCGGTCCAGACGGTACATCTTGTTCTGGCCGTCGATATGACAATGTCCGGCCAGGTAGATGTAGCCGCCGGCCTGGAGAAAAGCGTGCGGGGTCAACGCTCGCGGTTCCTCTCCCCTGGTGCCCCCGACATAGACGATTTCGACCACCGTGCGCCTTGCGACCGCGTCTGCCAGGTTCTCATAGCCGGGAGGCGGCGTCACGCGCTGAGTGCGGCTTCTCCCAAATGCCTGAGGAGGAACGATACCGGCCAGGACCCTGACCGTGCCGACGCCGGGATTCCTGCGAAGGAGCTCCCTGAACACCTCCCTGGTCAGCCTGGCATCCGAAAGGGCACGGTGATCCTGGTCCCTGGTGATACCGAGCGTGGTGCTCAGGGCTTCCAGGCTGTAGCTCGTGAGCCCGGGGGCGAGCGACCGGGCCAGCATTATGGTATCCAAGACCATGTGCTGCGGGAGCGGCAGCCCCATCCGGAGCAGGTCGAGGCCGATAAAGTCCATATCAAACTTCGCATTGTGGGCTATGAGGATATTGCCGGTGCCACCCAGGAAATCCAGGAACCCGGGCAGAACCTCCCCGACTGTCGGTTGGCCGCTCACCATCTCATCGGTGATATGGTTGACGGCCTGGGCATCGGGTGGAATGCTCGTCCCGGGATCTATGAGCTGCTCGAAGACGGAGATCTCTTCGCCATCCAGGCGAAAGCATACCGCACCGATCTCGACGAGCCTGGAGGCGACCGGGTAGAGTCCGGTTGTCTCGGTGTCGAATGTTATGAAAGTGGCATCTTTAAGCGGCAGGTCAGGTCTCGGCAAGTTCCCTTCTCCTTCTACATCCACCCTCGCATATTGTACCACGTAATAAGCATAGACGCCCGGGTGCGCCTGGTCAATCTATCCGTGACCTGGTTGCTCGGACGGTGAATTTGGGAACAGGAAGAGACAAGGTGACCCGCCGGAACGGTTGAAATGCCGGGTGCGCGTGTTATAGAGTTCCACTGGGAGGCAAAGGCAAGTATGCACAGCAACAGACGGAGCCCTGATGACCTTGAGCGAACCTTGCAGCGCATTGACGGCCGCGGCTACAGGGCCTATAAGGACATCGAAGGCGTTTATGACTTTTCGCGCTTCACGCTTTTCATCGATCATGTCCAGGGCGATCCCTTCGCGGCCCCCAGCAGGCTCAGGGCCCGGGTAAAGCACGCCGAGGCCGAATTCCCCACCGATACCTACCGCAACAGGTCCAGGAAGACCGGGCTTGCCGATTTCCTGCTGCGCCTCTTCGCCCGCGAGTGCGGTGCGGCAGATAGGCGCAGGGGTACGGGTAAGAGCGGCATGGTCGCCATCGACCGGCCGGGGCAGGAGATCCTGGAACGGACAGCGGTAATTGTGGATGACGAAGGGATCGAGGCAAGATTCGTGGTCGGCCTTCCGGCCCGGGGTAGACGGATCCTGAGCCGGGAAGCGATTCTGATCCTCATGAAGCTGGTACCAGAGATCATCCGCAAGACCCTGTTTCATGAATCAGTCAAGTCCGTCGGCGAGATCCTAAGCCAACACATAGAAACCAACGAGGACGCCGGCCACCTGAGGCAATCTATTGTGAACGAGGGCCTGGTCACCTTCATCCCCGACGGGGCCGTGCTCCCCAGGAGAAGCGGGGTCGATGACCGGCCGCTCCAGGAAGGCAATGTCGTCAAGTTCGAGTCTCCCCCATCGCTCCGGGTGAGCTTCGACCTTCCCAACCGGGGCAAAGTCACCGGGATGGGCATCCCCGCAGGCGTTACCCTGGTGGTGGGCGGGGGATATCACGGCAAGTCGACTGTTCTCAATGCCATCGAGCGGGGAATCTACAATCATGTCCCCGGTGACGGGCGCGAGCTGGTGGTCACCCACCCGGATGCGGTGAAAATAAGGGCTGAGGACGGCCGCCGGGTTGAGCGCGTCAATATATCCCCATTCATATCCAATCTTCCCTTCGGCACGGATACCCAGGCCTTCTGCACCGAGAACGCGAGCGGCTCAACATCCCAGGCGGCCAACATAATGGAAGCCCTGGAGGCCGGCGCAAAGCTCATCCTCACCGATGAAGACACGGCGGCAACCAACTTCATGATTCGCGACCACCGCATCCAGGAACTCATTTCCAAGGCCAAGGAACCCATCACGCCCTTCGTGGACAAGATCAGGCAGCTCCACTGCGACCTGGGGGTATCGACCATACTGGTGATGGGTGGAAGCGGTGACTACTTCGATGTGGCCGATCGCGTCATTGCCATGGAGAATTTCTCAGCCACCGACGTGACCGGGGAGGCCCGTTCGATCGCGGAGAAGTACTCTACCGAACGAGAGCGAGAGGGTGGCGAAGGCTTCGGCCGGTTCACGCCGCGGATTCCCCGCGCTGAGAGCCTGGACGCCAGCAAAGGCAGGCGAGAGGTCAAGATCTCCGGGCGAGGCCTCAAGACCATCCTCTTCGGAAGGCATGCCATTGATCTATCCAGCGTTGAGGGCCTGGTACATCCCAGCCAGGTGAACGCCATCGGTCAGGCCATCTATTATGCCCGTACCGAGTACATGGACGGCACGAGGACCCTGCCGGAGATCCTCAAGCTCGTGATGCGGGATCTCGCAGCCGAGGGAATCGACATCATCGATCGCCGGCCCATGGGAGATTACGCCATGTTCCGGGGCCTCGAGCTCGCGGCAGCCCTTAATCGTCTCCCCACGCTTGGTGTCAAATAGCAGCCTGGACCGGAATTCACAACAGCGGGGTCAGGTACCGATTTGTGAATTCACAAATCGGTACCTGACCCCAAGGTGTTGAATTTGAGAGGCGGCTAGTATATAGTGTTATTGCTTAAGGATATGCCCCTATGAGGAAGACGGTTTCCTTAAAATCACGGAGGTGACCCCTGATGAGACGGTCAACATTACTTTCGGTGCTGCTTCTCTCGGCGTTCGCTCTTTCGGTTTCTCTGCTGCAGCCGGCCGCTGCCCAGATCCCCATCGAGGAGGGCGATATAGAGACCTCCTATGACGAGTTCGGGGACGACTCCGACGAGGTTTACGAGATGGATGACGCCGTTTCCATCCCGGCTGACAGTCTCCTTGTGGGTGTGCGCTGGATCGTCCACGCGTCGTTTCTTATCGAGGATGAGAAAATGATCTACATAGATCCCTTCGGAATCCCGGACGAGCTGGCCAAGACCCTTCCCAAGGCAGACATAATCCTGATCACTCACGATCACACGGATCACTTCTCACCGGAAGACATGAAGAAGATCATCAAGGCCTCAACCTCTGTGGTATCGATCAAGGCGGTTGTGGATGAGCTGCCCGAGGAAGCGAAGATCTCGCATGTTGTGGCGCCCGGGGATACGCTCACCGTCCAGGGTATCGCCATCGAAACCGTCCCTGCCTACAATATCGAGAAGGAGTTCCATCCCAGGGACAAGGGCTACGTTGGATTCCTGGTGCACCTCGACGGCAGGACCATCTATCACGCCGGGGACACCGACCTCATACCCGAGATGAAGTCGCTGAAGGTGGATATCGCCCTGCTGCCCGCCGGTGGCAAGTTCACCATGGATGAGACCGAGGCCGCGGAAGCCGCGGACCTGATCAAGCCCAAGATCGCTATCCCCATGCACTGGGGTTCCATAGTCGGCACCCGCGAAAACGCGGCCAGGTTCGTGGAACTCTGCGAGGTCCCTGCGAGAATGCTCGAGAGTGAGGCCCTGGCCATAGATAAGTAGATCGCCGGCAACTATACTGCTCCTAAAGGAGGACGCGACTTGAAGAAGTGGATCATTATAGCAGTTGTCGTGGTAGTCGTCGTGGTCGCGGCCATCGGTTACCAGAAGACCAGAAAGCAGGAGATACCCGATGTCCGAATCGTGGCGGTCGAGAAAGGGGAGATCACCAAGGCAGTGGTCGCCACCGGGGAGATAAGGCCGCTCGCGGTTGCGGAGGTAAAGTCCAAGATTGGCGGGGTCGTGAGGAGATTCTACGTGGAGGAGGGCGAGAAGGTTACCCGGGGGCAGAACCTTGCCGAGATAGTGCCAACCGCCACCCCGGAGGAACTGGTCTATGCCCGGGAGCGAGTGGAAACGGCCAGGTACCAGCGCGAGCTCTCCGAGAGGAAATTCAAGCGGCTCGAGAAGCTCTCCGGGAAGGGGCTGGTATCGGATGAGGAAATCGATGTGGCCGAGACCCAGCTCTCAATCGACGCCGCTCGCTATGACGCGGCTCTGGCCGAGCTCAGGGTGCTCGAGCAGGGATCCGGCTCCGGGACGACAGGAGCCGGCGAGACCCGGAGCTCGCAGACCGCCAGTGCCTTGAGTGACATGATCATCGCTTCTCCCATTAGCGGCATTGTGCTTTCCCGGAACGTGGACGAAGGCTCTTCGGTGATCGCCATGTCTTCGGCATACGGTGGAACCAGTCTCATGACCCTGGCGGATGTTTCCCGGATGCATTTCGAGGGCGATGTGGATGAAAGCGACGTGGCGAAGATAGAGGCGGGCATGCCGGCCAAGGTCTTCGTCGATGCCTACCCCGACACGACCTTCGAGGGTGTCCTGACCCGGATAGCTCCACAGGGTCTTAAGCAGGAAGGCGTGGTAAACTTCAAGGTCGAGGCCGAGCTGTCAGGTGAATCCACAATCATGAAAACCGGCATGTCTGCAGACGTCCAGTTGGTTCTCGACTCGAGAGAAGATGTTCTGACCCTTCCCGAGGGCGCCATCATCTACGAGGGTGACAGCACATTTGTCGAGACGGTGGATGCCGGAGCCGACGGCGGCAAGACCCGGGTGCCTGTTGAGGTAGGCCTCAGTGACGGCATCAAGACCGAGATCCTGGACGGTATCGACGAAGGCACCGAGGTCGTACTCCAGTAACCCTGCGCAGGCCAGGTAAAATGAAAATCCTCGATCTGTTCATCCAATCCCTGAGGGCGATAAGCACCCACAAGCGAAGGAACGCGTTCTCCTCCTTCGGAATAGCCTGGGGGGTGGCCGCCGTCCTGATCCTCGCCGGCTGGGGCGTGGGCCTCGAGAAGTTCATGAAGGAAGGCATGAACGCCATGGGAGAGGATATCATTTTCATCTTTCCCGGCCACACCTCCGAGGGGATCGGTGGCTACAGGGCCGGACGGACGGTCTTTCTCTATCCCGAGGACATAGACGTGATCAGGGCGTACGCATCACGCCTCAAGATCATAATCCCCGTGGATAACTTCGAGCTTCGCGTAGGCCACGGGACCAAGACCGATGACCGGGACGTAAGGGGCGTCATGCCCGACGCCAAGACCGTGAGAAAGCTCAATCCCGAACGTGGCCGCTTCATAACACCGGATGACCTTGCAAACAAGCGACGGGTCTGCGTGATCGGAAGCTCGACGGCAGAGGAGTTCTTCCCGGAAGGTGAAGATCCGCTGGGAAGTGAGATGCGCTTGGGAGGTGTCAGGTTCACCGTTGTGGGCGTGCTCCCGGCCAAGGAACAGATGAGCAATGTCGGAACCAGGGACAATGAACTCACCTTCATCCCATTTTCCACGGGAAGAAGCCTGTTTGCCGGGCGCCGGCCCCTCTGGTGCGTCATGGCCAAGGCTTTTAACCCCGATCAGTACGAACAGGCCATAGCCCAGATCAGGAAGGCGCTCGCTCCCAAGTACCACTTCTCCCCCACCGACGAGGAGGCCGTTTTCATACTGGCGATGGCCATGTACACCAAGATGCTGGACACCTTCTCGGCTGCTATCTCCATATTCGTGACCGTAGTCGGGGCCTTGACCCTGGCGATAGGCGGCATCGGGGTCATGAACATGATGCTGGTATCGGTCAATGAACGTGTCGGGGAGATCGGGGTAAGGAGAGCCGTCGGTGGTGCCAGGAGGTGGATTCTGGCCCAATTCCTGACCGAGACCTTTCTCCTGACCGTCGCGGCCGGGACAGTAGGCCTCGTCCTCGGGCTGCTGGTGCTTTTCGGTGTTTCAAAGCTGCCGACACCAGAATACATACCGCTTCCCATACTCTCGTGGGAGGTCACCCTGGTGGCGGTGGTCGTCATGATCGCGACCGGCATCATCTCGGGTATCACTCCGGCGCGTAGGGCAGCAAGCATCCCGCCGGTTCACGCGATCAAGGGTAACTTGAGGATCTTCATGCCCAAGACGGCAAAGCGGCGAGCGCTCCTGCCGTTCCCGGGACTCTTCGGTGAGATCGTTTCCCAGGCGATAGATGACATAAGAATGAACCGCCTGAGATCCGTGCTGACAGGCTTCGGGGTCTTCTGGGGAGTTGCGGCTGTTGCCCTCTTGATGGGCTGGGGCATCGGCATGCAGGACAGGATGATCGAGGACATTTCACAGCTCGGAGGAAGACGGACCACCCTGTACGGAAGACGAATCGAGAGCGATGTGAGCGGTTTGAAACGTGCGGAGTATCTCCGGATCACCGAGCAGGACATCGAGGACATAAAAACCAACGCATGGTATGTGGAGCATGTGGGGCCGGAGATCTGGCCCTCCTTCCTGGTGGTGGAGTACGGCGGCCAGGCGCGCTCCATACACACCCTGGGTGTGATGCCCGAGTCGAAAGTGATCCGGAACTTCGGTGTCGCACGAGGCAGGTTCATTAACCCGCGTGACATCGATGAGCGCCGCAAAGTCTGCGTGATAGGTTCATCGGTCAAGCAGAAGCTCTTCGGGGCGAAGCCGGCGGTCGGCGAGACCGTCCGCGTAAAGGGCAAGGCCTTCAAGGTGGTCGGAGTGATGACCGAGAAGGGCGAGCAGAACTCCTGGCACACCTCGCTTGACGATGACAAGATCCTGATCCCCTACAGCACGGCCCGGATACTCACCGGACGGCGCTATCCCCGTTATCTGCAGCTTCATCCGACCCTGGCGATGCCATATGATGAGATCGAAAAGAGAGTGAAGGCGACTATTCTCAGGAACCATGAGACTGACAAGGAAGATGCCCTGGGCATGTACTCGGCTCTCGAGGCCCAGGAGGAGATCGGCAAGGTCATGTTGGGCATGACAGCGTTTCTCGGCGGGGTCGGGGTCATTACCCTTCTAATCGGCGGCGTGGGGGTAGCCAATGTGATGTTCGTGTCTGTTGCCCAGCGTACCCGCGAAATAGGGATAAGGCGCGCCAGCGGCGCCCGGCGGAATCACATATTCCTCCAGTTTCTGTCAGAGGCCATGATCATATGCCTGACCGGGGGAACGGCCGGCGCTCTCCTCGCGATCATGATCTCAAGGGGACTGGGCGCCCTGTCGCTTCCACGGTTCTTCGCCGCACCCAAGGTGAATGCACTGATGCTGGGTCTGATCATAGGATTCATCGTGGGGGTAGGTGTGATATCAGGCTTGCTTCCCGCAAGGAAGGCGTCCAACTGCGATATTATAGACAGCCTGCGCTACGAGTAATCATGCTGGCAGGATCATCTGCCGCCGGGAAGAAAGATGCCGTCGAACTCCCGGACCCTCACACCACCCAGGCCCGCAAGCGGAACATTGATCTCAAAGCCCATGGCCGTCTTTATCCGGCCCGGCAAGGTGACCTCCCAATCCGCGACACCCGGATACAGGATAACCAGAAAACGTCCACCATGCTACACTCCTGTCGGTAGCTACACCCCTGTCGGTAGCTAAGCTCCTGTCAATACTGGAATCAGGACTTGCCGAGACCCGATATGATCCTGACGGTGCTGGGAATCGCGATTACGACGGCAACCACTACGAGTATCCACCCGGTCCAGGCGGCAGGGACCCCGTAGTAATGCACCAGCAGCATTCCCAGTCCCACCCCGAACAGGAACTTGGCAAGGATGTGCAGGGTCAGCAGACCGGTCGGCAGGGCTTTCAACAGCTCAAGGGATCTTCCGAACATGCCCGTCCCTCCTATTCGACTTTGACATCATACGTGATCCTGGCCTTCTCACGCAGCATCACGCCGACCGAGCAGTACTTCTCGGTGGAGAGCTTGGCAGCTCTCCTGGCCTTGTCCTCGGTCAGCCCGTCACCCGAGATAGTAAATACCATATGAATCTCTTCGAAGTATTTCGGGGCCTCGGTTCTGCGCTTGGTCTCTATATCCATCTCGAAACGCTTGATGTCCACTCTCATCTTCTCGAGGATCGAGACGATGTCCATTCCACTACATCCGCCCAGGGCCATGATCAGCAGGTTCATGGGGGTGGGGTACTTGCCCGATCCCCCGTATGCCTGGCCTGTATCCATCGTGAGCGAGGCACCGGTCTCATTCTCGGCAACGAACCTCATCTCCCCGTCCCATTTGAGCTTAATCCCCACGAAGTGTCTCCTTCCCCCG
>JAUXGG010000077.1 GCA_030622265.1 Candidatus Eiseniibacteriota bacterium | reverse complement strand
CCGGCGAGCTCGTGGGCGCGATGGGGCTTCACCTTAATCCGCGCTTCAACAGGGCGGGTCATGGAACACATCGGCATGAGCCTCGAGGGCGTGATGCGGCAGCATGTCAGGAAGTGGGAGAAGTACGAGGACATAGCTAACTACGCCATACTTCGGGAGGACTGGGAGAAGCAGGGTGGGGGCCCCGGCGAGTAGTGCCCGTTCCGCCGAAGCCTGAAGCCGAAACCTTGAAGAAGAAACCGGCATCCAATAGGCTTGGAACGGGTAATAAGAGGGTTTCATCTGTCTCCGGCCCGGACCCCGCCGGGCGCTCAGAAAGTGCAGTTACGATAGGAGGAGAGTAATGGCAACACTTAAGGGAACGCAGACCGAGAGGAACCTTCTGACGGCTTTCGCGGGCGAATCACAGGCCCGGAACCGGTACTCGTATTTCGCGAGCAAGGCCAAGAAGGAAGGCTATGTCCAGATCGCGGCGATCTTCGAGGAGACTGCCAACCAGGAGAAGGAACACGCCAAGCGACTGTTTAGGTTCCTGGAGGGGGGAGAGGTCGAAGTATCCGCGGCCTTCCCGGCCGGCGTGATCGGCCCCACGCTTGAGAACCTCAAGGCCTCAGCTGCCGGCGAGCACTACGAGCAGGCCGAGATGTACCCCGGTTTTGCCAGAGTCGCGCGTGAGGAAGGCTTTGATGACATCGCGGAAGTGTTCATGAACATCGCGGTTGCCGAGCGGTTTCACGAGAAGCGCTATGTGGATCTTGCGGCCAATATCGAGGCCGGCCGTGTATTCAAGCGGGATGGAAAGGTCACCTGGAGATGCCGCAACTGTGGCTACATCCATGAGGGTTCAGAAGCTCCGGAGGAATGCCCGGCATGCGCGCATCCGCAGGCTTACTTCGAGCTTCTCTGTGAATGCTGGTAAGTAGCGCCGGTGAGCGATCAAGGTGTTGATAAGGAGGCACAGGATGGTTGAGAGAATGCAGGTCTATAAGTGTGATCCTTGCGGGAACATCGTAGAAGTGCTTCACGGGGGCAAGGGTGGCCTGGTCTGTTGCGCACAGCCGATGAAGCTGATGCAGGAGAAGACGGCCGACGCCTCGACCGAGAAGCACGTGCCCGTCCTTGAGAAGACCGCTGACGGCATCAAGGTCACGGTGGGGAGCGTTCCACATCCGATGGAAGATGAGCACTACATAGAGTGGGTGCAGGTCATAGCGGACGGCAATGCCTACCGCATCTTCCTTAAATCCGGTGGAGCCCCGGAAGGCGTCTTCAAAACCGATATCGGGGATGTGACGGCGCGGGAGTACTGCAATGTGCACGGATTGTGGAAGGGCTAGATTAATAGGGGACAGACACCTATTTCCGCTTCTCCGAAATAGGTGTCTGTCCCCTATTTACTTGGCCGGTGATGCGAAACCGGTGATGCCGCGCCAGGCGAGCGTTACGGTTCCCGTGACCACATCGGCGACGTTCTGCAGACCGATCAGGAGGAAATCAAGCCCTCCCTTGTAACCGCTTATCACGAATGCCAGGATGAAACCAAAGGTCACGGCTCCTGCGAATGCACAAAACAGCACCGAGAAGATCACTCCGCCCTTGCGTATGTCTGATTGATGGGGCTCGAACTCCATGATATTGGACACCAGATGAAAGCCCGTGAAGAACCCCAGCAGCGGGTAGAACACCATTTGTGCCGATGACCTCAAGAGAGGGTAGACGCCCAGGAGCACATACGAGAAGGTCGGGAAGAAATAGGGTGCGAGGCCATCGAGGAAATTGCCGCTGTCGCAGGAGACGTGGCCCTTCCTCTCCGATGCATAGAAGCTTCTGGGCCGCTGGAACATGAGGATGCTGAAGATCAGGTGAGTGAGCTCGTGCTCGAAGGTCCCGAAGAAACTGAGCTTTTTACTCAGGATGAGCCACAGCAGTGCTCCCACCATGAAGCCTATGAAAGCGGCCTTGAACTGTGGGACCTCGAAAAGGCCGGAGTCACACATGCCGGCGACCGCGATTCCGTATGCGATCGCGCCGACCAGCGAGATCAGTCCGAGAATGGACTTCCAGCGCATCAAGGCTCCTGTCTGTTGCTTTCCTATCTGTACTTGAAATAGAACAGGTCGCTGTCCAGCTGCCACCTGTCATCGAAGAATCCTGCCGCGATCATGCCGCCCCAGCCGAGGTCTCGTACCGAGCTATCGAATATGATGAAGTCGGGCAGTCCGGAGCCGGAGTAAACGGCCTTGAAAAAAGTCGAGAGCTCCAGGCCTTCGACATCCGAACCCAAACAGACAGTCACAAGATTCTCAGGACTCAAGGGGTTAGGATAAACGAAGCAGGCCCCGATGCCCGGTCCCGGTATTCTCTCATCCCCGAGATAGATATCATCTTCAATGCGCCGGATCGGAAGCGACCTGTTGATTCGGCCCGTCACCGAGTTTTCCTCGGGCCCCCCGAAGAGGATGAGATTGCGGCGAGCCATGACACCTGAGGTCACCGAGGTGTCCGGCAGTATCTCGACCCGGCCGTTTGCCCTTCTCCACCACCGGAAAGCTTCCAGCCGCGCCTGATGCAGGAGAAGCTCGGTCGTGACGGAATCCCCGCCGGTCCCATAGACCAGAACAAATGGTGAGAACATGGTCTGCTTTATCGGGCCATAGAGATCCGGGGACTTGACAAGACCTGAGGGCTCTGACTCTCCCAGCATGAACTCGCCGCCTCTTCTTGAGAAGGTCACTGCGCGCTGGTCCTTGAAGTTGAAGTTCCAGGTTTTTCCATCCAGCATCACGGTAGCATTGCCGCCGGGAAAGAGCTGTCTTGAGAGCGTGATCTCGAAGGACCGCACATTGTCGGTCTCAATCCTGACCGTATCCTGAGAGACGACAGCGTCGATCCATGAGTCGCGGTAGGGGACATCCTGCGCTCTTATCTCAACCCAATATGATTTCTTGACGCAGGCGATACTGGCAGTCTTCAGGGTGACATGCCTGGGAAAGCGCGTGCGGCACTTTCCAGGGAAGAAGCCGATCAGGTCGGGATCGTCGACACAGGAGACCTTGAGACTGTCTATACTCCACCAGTGTCCCCTGCCGGGGTCTTCCTTGTAAGTGTAATCATATCCGAGGTGCTCGAGTCTCTGTACGAAGAGGCGGGGATGGAAAGGAGGGACATTATCGTCCGCCCCGCCCTGGAGGATGAAGACCGGGAGGTTCCGCGCGTTTTCGACGAAGCGGTGCGGCCAGTCCTGGAGGAGTGCCCTCTCACGGATTGCGCGCGCCGCGGGATCGCCGAATACATAGGCCTTCTGCAGAAACCAGGGCACATAGAGTTCGAAGCTCGTCCATCCTGCCCCGGGCGCCATGGCGGCAAAGAGATCCGGATGGGAAAGGCCGACATGCCATACCCCATGTCCCCCCATGGAGTGGCCCGTGAGATAGACCCTGTCTTCATCGATATCCCAACTGCTCTTAGCAATGTCCAGCACCTCCAGGGCATCCAGCCGGCCCCAGTCCTGCCAGGCGAGCCGGAACCGTCTTCTGTTTGTGGGAGCAACTACATATGCCCAGGGTTTGGCCTTGTATGCATCGACCTGCCCCTGGGCCTTAACGCTTGCCCCGTGGAGTGTGTATATAAGAGCATACTCCTCGGCGGGATCGTAATCCGCAGGGGGCATCACTGCGAAGTACTGGCAGGAGCTGTCGATCGCGGAGATGAAAGTACGCTTGGTGGACTGTCCATCGCTCCTCACCCTCAGGGTGAGCGTATCGGCATATTCCAATCCGTCGTGGACAATGCGCAGCGGTATTCTCCATTCGCCGGACGAATCCTCACAGGCAATAGTCATTATCTTAACGGGGACCTTTTTCACACACAGGGGAGCGATGCTGCCGGCCTGGGTCTCCTGCCGCACAACGTGCATATCATCCCCGATCTCAATGATGGCGTCATGAATCCACTCAGTCGTTGTGTTGAGCAGCGGAACTCCGAGCCACGCCTCTTGGGGCTCTCCCCCGGAGATATCCGGAGCCGTGTAGTCGTCGAGGGTCATGACCGGAGCAGGGGGTGGCAAGATCTCAAACATGAAGCGATGGTCACCATAGCCTGAGAGCCTCACAAGAATCCGGTTCGTGCCCTTCCTTACAACTACCGGAGTAAGCATGTAGCCGTGTCCGTATGGGTCACCCGGATAAGGCTTGCCGTTCAGATAGAAGGAACCCGTCTTTTCGGCCTTCACCAGGGCTCTCGCGTCACCGGGCATCTCGAATTCGGCGCAGGCATATGCGGCGTTTACGATGCCGGCGTAACCGTAGATATCCATCAGGGTATCCCAACGGACATCCTCAAAGTCGGTACTTATCCAGGCTGTGGAATCGGGAGTGGTAAGCTCCCACTCGACAAACCCGCCCTGGGCCATCACGCTCGGGTGTGGACCGGGGTGAGGGGGATCAAGGGATGCGGGGTCGACCCTGGTGGATGCTATCCCCTCCCGGGCTCCGACCGAGAACGGGCCGAGGTAGTACCATTCCTCTATTTCAATCACATGATCGATGCCGGGAAGCGTCTCTGCCCGGGCGAAGCCACACAGAGAAACCACCACAAATGCGGCCGCCAGCGCAGTGGGCAGGCCGGCTGCGGGCCAGAATCCTCTCATGTTTTCCTCCTTTGCAGTCAGCTCGGCCAACATACCACAAGTCTGGCTCGATTTCATATTGAAAGTGGCTGCGGCCCGATATAGCATAAGTCGCCTGTGGAAGCCAGATGTGATCCGGGAACCCGGACGGAACTCCCGGTCCGGGCAGCCGGTGTTTTGACATTTATCGGCCACAGACGGGAGGCTGGAAAATGGCTCTGGATGACGTGAAGATCTCCGAGATTATCGTAAAGACCTATTCTGAGAAGCTGCTCAAGGTTCTAAATACCGATGTTGCCATCGTGGGTGGTGGGCCTGCAGGTCTTTGCGCGGCATATTACCTGGCCAAAGCCGGCCGGAAGGTAGTGCTATTCGAGCGCAAGCTGTCCCTGGGAGGTGGCATGTGGGGTGGTGGTATCATGTTCAACCAGATCGTCCTGCAGGAGGAAGGCAAACAGATCCTGGACGAGTTCGGGGTGAATACGACCAGGGCGGAATCAGACTACTATGCTTGCGACTCGGTCGAGGCGGTCACCACAATCGCATCGGCGGCCTGTAAGGCCGGCGCGACCATAATGAACCTCTTCAGCATTGAAGACGTGATGATAAGGGATGATGTAGTGGACGGTCTGGTGATCAACTGGAGTTCGGTCGAGATCGCTGGGCTTCACGTCGATCCCATTACTGCGAGGTCGCGCTTCGTGATCGACGCGACAGGCCACGCCTGTGAAGTCGCGCGCATCATCGAGCGCAAGGTAGGGACCGATCTTCTTACGCCGACCGGGAAGGTGCTTGGTGAGAGGGCGATGTGGGCGGACCGGGCCGAGCGGTTGACGCTTGAGAACACCAAGGAGATCTACCCCAATGTTTACGTGGCCGGTATGGCCTGCAACGCTGTCTTCGGGGGTCCCCGGATGGGACCCATATTCGGCGGTATGCTCCTGAGCGGTAAGAGGGTAGCCGAGATCATCTCAGAGCGGCTGGATAAGTCCTAGCACGATAGCAGACCGCAACACGGGGACAGGCGCGTATTGCCCGTTAAGCGGCAATGGGTGTCTGTCGCTCCCCTTTTCCCTCGCTGGAACTTCCTGGGCATACCCTTGTTTCAATCCTATGGAGGGGATTGATGGTTTCTCTAAAAGGCCACGGAGGGCCGGGCACAGCACATGAGAGAGTTTCCTCAGGGCCGGGCAAGGAAACCGGCTCCCCTTCGCTTTTCAGCAGGAACCCAAAGGAGTGAAGGCCATGAGATGGATAAGGATGCTCATCCCTGTAGTCTTGCTCATGATTCTGCTTGTTTCCGGGTGTTCGGAAATGCGAGAGGCGACGCTCGAACGGGGGACCCAGCTCTTCCTCGATAACAGGCTGGATGATGCCCTGCCCGTGCTGGAGGCATCAACCAAGCTTTGGAAAGACAACCCCGAGACCTTTGCCTGGCTCGCAGAGTGCCTGCGACGTCTTGACAGGTTCGACGAAGCCGCTGAGGCGGCGTATCGGGCTCTTGAGCTCGACACCCAACACGCATTCGCCCACACGGTCCTGGGCGACCTCTTCAACCCCCAACTGAGCACCTGGGGCAGGGTGGACTCCGACAGCACCTGGTTTCATCTCCGGGAGGCAGTGAAGTACGATCCCGGCGATGGGAATGCCTGGTCTGCCCTGTGGATTCAGGCCATGATGCGGGGCGAGCTCCAGGTCGAACAGACCGCGGCCACAAGGATGATAGACAGCGGATTTCTTTCCAAGCCGCTCCTTGCCTATAACAGGTGGCAGCTCGAACACCTCCCTGAGAATGCGATTCTCCTCACTAACGGGGACATGGACACCTATCCTGCTGCCGCGCTCAAGGCCAGGGAAGGGCTGAGGGAAGATGTGGCACTGATAAATCTCAGTCTGCTCAATATGCCCTGGTACCAGCGCCTGATGGCGGAGCGCCATGACCTGCCTCTGGTCTCCGAGGTGGATACGCCGGTGACGGACATCGATGGTGGGGTGGTTATGCCGGCCAGGCAGGTGGTCAGGATGTGGATGGATCTACAGAAGGCGGGAGAGCTCGACCGGCCGCTTTGCGTGGCCATCACCGTGGCCGACCTTGATTTCACCCCTGATGCGATGGACAGAATGGTGCTCTGCGGGCCCTACTATGAGATACATCCGGTTCCCGCAGGTACTGAAGTCGATGTTGCGAAGCTCAAGAACAGCCTCGATGCCATCGATCCGCCGGAGTTCGAGGGTGAGTTCGCAACGCCCATCGACAGGAGTCCGGTCAGGCGGGGCGGCACCAACCGTCTGGCCACCAATGTCACCTCGGCCATGCTCAAGTATGCCTATGCCCTTGCCGAAGAAAGCCGGTGGGAAGAGGCTGAGACGGTGCTTGCCCAGGCCGAGGAATTCGATACGAAGATCCTTGCCGGAGGCGCATACAGTGAACACATGCGATCCCTCCGGGATACGATAGAAACGCGAAAGCCGCAGTAGTATAGACCCTCCTGCGGAAACTGGCCGGAGACGTGTGGTCCGTCTCCGGCCTAACCTTATTTGCCGG
>JAUXGG010000179.1 GCA_030622265.1 Candidatus Eiseniibacteriota bacterium | reverse complement strand
CTCTCGATATTGGGCCAGGGATCGCCCTTCCGGGGTGTGGTCGTGGGGCCCTTGACCGTGACATGACACTTCTTGATGTCCTCGAGCGTGTCATCCGGGACCGCCTTCCCGACCTCGGCCCTTTTCTCGATGGTAAGACCTTCGATCGTCCGGAACTCGATCTTGCCGCTCTTCACCCCATCGGCCAGCAAGGTCTCCAGAACGCGCTGCGCCTCCTCCGCAATGGACGGGCCTATTCCGTCACCACCGATCATCCCGATGATAATGGGCTTAAGGGCAGCATAATCTGTCCACTCCTCACCCTTCTTCATCCGCTCGATTCTCTCCAGCTGCTCCTTGATCAGACCCTCGAAGTGAGTTTTGGCCCTCTCAATGGCCTGAGTGTCCATTTTCCCCTCCTTCACATGACCTGGCAATCACAGTGCTGAGCCGCTAGCTCGTCCAAGTAGAGCGCACCGTTTTCGAGTTTCGGATACTACACCTTTTGTGGCGTCCTGTCAATCCGGGTCGGATGGCCAGGTGAAGGAGGCGGGCGGGCTCGCCAGGCTCATAAACAAGGGGTAGATAGCGGACTTCCGCACGGGATGGGGTCTTCTATATGCGCATCACTGCCCTGGCAATCTCCAGGTATACCAGCAGGGCTACCACGTCCAGAACGCTTGCGATGAAAGGCCCGGAGACCACGGCCGGATCGAGTCTGAGCTTCTTAAATAGCAGCGGAAGTACCGCACCCAGCACGGTGGCAAAGGTAACAACCGAGACCATGGTCAGTCCGACGGTAATGGCCAGCCCAATGCTATTTTCAAGCAGGTAGCCCCTCAGGGCGCCCACGACGGCAACCACGACTCCTATCGTGAGCCCCACGACGATCTCCTTCCAGAAGATCTTGAGCGAATCCGTCAGCGAGACCTCTCCCGTGGCCAGGCCCCTGATTATGACCGTGGACGCCTGCGTGCCGGCATTGCCTCCCGAGGCGTTTATGACCGGAATGAAGATGGCGAGGGCGAAGACACTCGTTATCATGGCTTCATACCGGTGGATAATCGTGCCCGAGATGAATCCCACGGCCGCAAGAAGAATCAGCCACACCACCCTCTGGCGCGCAAGTGAGAACGGGTTGGTCGGCAGGTACCTCAAGTGCTCTCCCGCCGCGCCGTAGTGATACATATCCTCGGTGGCCTCCTCCTCCAGGACATCCGCCGCATCATCATGGGTGACGATTCCGACCAGCCGCCCGCCATCGTCCACAACCGGAACGGCAAGAAGGTCGTAGTCCTTCACGACCTTCGCCACATCTTCGACATCATCGGTTGCCAGGACATGCTTGACATCGCTTTTCATGGCGTCCTTGACTCGCGCGTGGCTGGAGGAGATGAAGAGGTTCTTGAGCGAGACGAAACCCACGAGTTTCCTGGATTCGTCGATAACATATATATAGTATATGGTTTCTTTGTCGGGAGCGATCCGCCTGAGCTCGGAAACCGTCTCGGCAACCGTGAGATCCGCCTTCACCGCGGCATATTCCGTTGTCATCACCGAGCCTACGGTACCCTCATCATAGCTCACAAGCCTGGCGATCTCGTTTCGCTCGGCCTGTGCGATCAGGGGCAGCACGCGCTCGGCCTCGTCCTCGGGAAGGGCCTTGATGAGATCCACGCGCTCATCGGGGTCCATGGCTTCCATCAGCCGGGCGCCGTCGCGGCGCGGCATTACCCCGAGCGCATCGACCTGCTGCTCCGTCTCGAGCTTCTGGAAGGCGTCAGGACCCTTCGGCTCACCGAGAGCAAGCACTATGCGGGCAATCTCATTGGCTTCCAGCCCGCTTATGAACTCGGCAATGTCATAAGGGTGCTGTCCTTCCAGGAAGCTCTTGATTTCCTCAGAGGTGCCATCCTGAAGCAATTGCTCGAGCTCGGGCTTTATGATGGAAGGATCTCCCAACTTCGACCTCCGGACCTGAGTTGCAGTCGCCGGAGTGTAGCACCTGGCGGTGGCGGGTGCAAAGCTCGAAGTATGCGATGATGCCCGCCGGATAGGACAGATAAGGTCCGGCCCCGCCGTGCCGAGTTTTCAGCAAAGCGGGGCCGGACCTCTATGTCGAACCACTGCTATTGAATCCCGAACCTATTTCACTCCACAGACTCGAAGGTGATAACATCGAGCCAGGCGCCTTGTCCGCTCACCTGCATGATCTTGAAGGTGCAATCGCCTTCGTTCAGTGCGATCGCGCTGCTCCCGGCAGCATTGAAGATCGGCTTGCTTCAGCCTACCCCCTCCCCCTCATCAAGCGTGAATTCCGGCTCCTGCTCTCCGCCGCAATCCTCGGAGGCAATCTTCACAACAATAATGCTGTCCCTGGGCGCCGAGTACCGGATGCTGACATCATAGAGACCGGCCTCGGGAACCGAGAGCGCGAGCTCGATCCACTCGCCTTCCCTGTCCATACCGAGAGCCACATGCTGGCCGCTGGCATTCGTGCAGTACCCCCTTTGTATCATCATAGAACCACCGACATTGTAATGCCCCGTGTAGCTCTCGGCTTCCACGCTGAAAGCTTCAGGATCAGGCGGCGGATTCGTTGCCTTGTCGGTCCCGCAGGAGAAGCCGGCGAGCACGCATAGTCCCACCAGGATCCAGCCTGTCTTGCTAAGTCGCATTGTCACACTACCTCCCTGCCCACAATCGATATCCATCTCCGGTAGATCAGGTTCAGCGCTTCCGCCAGATGAGATCGATCTTGCCCACCCGGTCCTCCACCGCGTTCAGAATGTCCCAATTGGCGATCTTCTCCGCGATAGCCTGGATGTCCGGCCAGAGCACCCTGTCTTCCTCAAGGGGCTTCACCACCTTGCGTACCTCCGCATAGGCGGCCGCGACCCCTGCCCCAGGCCTGTCATCCAGGAAGTGAATGGCCTGGGCGGCCGACATCATTTCGATGGCAAGAACATTGGTCACGTTCCACACAATCTCTTTGAGCTTGCTGGCCGCAAGGGGCCCCATGCAGATGTGGTCCTCCTGGTCGGCAGCCATGCTGAAATTATCCACGATAGCAGGGCTGGCCAGGAGCTTGTTCTCCGAGCACAGGGCAGCCGCAGTGTACTGGGCCACCATGAGGCCGGAGTTCAGGCCCTCGCCCTTAACCAGGAACGCGGGAAGCCCGACATTGAGGTTGGGATTCATGAGCCGGTTTATGTGGCGCTCGCTTAAGCCGCCCACTTCGCTCATGGCAATACCCAGAAGATCGAGGGCCAGCGCCACGGGCTGGCCGTGGAAATTCCCACATGAGAGCTGGGCCCGGTCCTTGGGAAAGAAGAGCGGATTGTCAATGACCGAGTTCATCTCGGTCTCAACCTGGCCGCGCACATACTCCATGGCGTCGACCGAAGGACCGAGTACCTGGGGAATGCAGCGAAGGCTGTAAGCATCCTGCACCTTCTTGCTCATCTTGCCGGCCAGCCTGCTCCCCTTGAGAAGTTTCCTCATGTTCTGGGCCACGGCATTCTGGCCGTTATAGGGCCTTACCGCGTGAACCCGCTTATCATAGCCCCCCAAGGGGGTACGCAGGGCATCGGCCGACATCGCGCTCGCGATAATCGCGGTCTTGATGAGCCGTATCGAATCATAGAGCCTCAAGGCCCCGCATGAAGTGAACATCTGCGTGCCGTTGATCAAGCCCAGGCCTTCCTTGTAGTGCAGCCTCACGGGCTTAATCTTCGCCTTCTCAAGCGCCTTTCCGCCGTTCACCACCTTCCCCTTGTAGAAGGCCCTGCCCTCACCCATCACGACCTCGGCTATCTGCGATAGTGGAGAAAGATCGCCGCTGGTTCCGACCGATCCCTTCTTGTTGACGGCGGGAACCACGTTCCGGTTGATCATCTTGATCAGGGTCTCGAGCGTGCTCAGCCTGACGGCGGAATAGCCCTTGGCGAGGACATTCGCCCTCAGGAGTATCGCGCCGCGCACCTCATCTTCATCGAAGAAGTCGCCGACGCCGGCGGAGTGACTGTATATAATCCGCTTCTGCAGTTCCCTGCTCACGTCGACGGGCACATGCACCCTGGCGAGCTCACCGATACCGGTGGTCACGCCGTATATAAGCTGGCCTTCGGCGACAAGATCCTCCACCGTCTTCCTGCATCTCACGACAGCCTTGCGGGCCTTCTCCGCCAGCTTCACCCTGGCGTGGTTCCTGCCAACCTCGTGCACATCATCAATCCTGAGGCCGTCTCCCTTGATCTGGATTGTCATGGTTTCCCTCCACCTGAATAGGTTGAACGTTCTGAGCTCATCCGAATCTACCAGATAGAGCCTCAGCAATCAATAGTACTCGAGGCCGGGTTGAGATCATCCCATCCTGTGTTCCTTTAGAATCGCCTGCCGCCCACCGGGAGCGTGAGGCCACGGCAGCAGCGACCCCGCCGATTACCCGTTCTCGGGGTAATTACGTTGACAGGCCGCTGACTTTTATTCAGATTAATCCCTAAGACCCACGTTTACCCGGACCAGCAAGGTGAAGGAGCATGGAAAGAAAGGTTTTCGAAGACCACAGGAAGGGCGGCTATGCCGAGGTCTGGCACGTGGCCTACCCGGCGGTCCTGACCATGTTCTCTCAGACGATCATGAGCTTCACCGATGCCGTCATGGTCGGGCGGCTCGGAGCGGTCGAGCTCGCCGGCGTGGGCTTTGCCGGTACCATGGTCTGGGGCCTCTATTCCTTCTTCAATGGCATGGTCAACGGGGTCAACACCTTCGTGGCCCAGGACTACGGGGCCAAGCGTTACCGCAACATAGGCACCATGACCTGGCAGGGCTTCTACATCGCCATTGCCTCGGGCGCCATCCTGCTTGT
>JAUXGG010000223.1 GCA_030622265.1 Candidatus Eiseniibacteriota bacterium | reverse complement strand
ATTCAAGCTCGAGGACCTCGAGCTCGGCCGTCATCGTATCCAGCGAAGCTGCGATCTCGGCGCTGACCTCATCATCCCGAGCTTCCTCAGCGAGGTCCATCAGGTCTTCAAGATCCTTCACGTCCTTCATGAAGGTTTCCCACTTATCGACTACATTCTTGTGGGCCGAAGCCTCCTTGCTGACCCTGGCCGCACGCTGCCCATCCTGCCAGAAGTCCTGCTTCGCCATCCGGGCCTCGAGCTCCTGAATGACTTTCTTCTTTTCAGGGACGTCAAAGGTGGTCACCTAGCTTTATGATCCTCTCCCTGAGGTTGGCCAGGTGTTCGCGTTCCTGCTGTGGCATGAATATCACCCCTTTCCCGAAATCCCGACGAGTGTCCAGAAAACCTTTTCCGCTTTATCCTTAAGTTCTTCAACACTTCCGAAGTTGGGTATTATGACGTCGGCTTCCCGCGTCTTCTGTTTGCGCGAAAACTGGTGCTTCATCCGCGCCCGCACATTCACCGCATCGAATCTGCAGTCACCGCATGATCGCTCGACCGCCCTGGCTTCATCGGAGTCCACGACGACGTGGACGTCTATCCAGGACTTCGAGTCCCATTCCGGCAGGAGGGCGGCGTCGACCACGATCACTCTCTCCGATTCTTTGACCTTCTCGATCTCCGCCTTAATCCTCGCGACCAGAGGTCCCCGGGTGATCTCATCAAGATTGAGCGCGTGCTTCCTGCTCGAAAAGGCGGCCGCGCCCAACTTCGGAGGATCGATCTCGCCCTTGCGCGTGGTGATCTCCTTTCCGAACGCCTCGATCAAGGCCTGCTTCACGTTCTTGTCCATGAGCAGGTCCCTCCCGAGGGCGTCGGCATCGATCAGCCTGGCTCCCAGTCCCTGGAATACCCGCGCCACCGTCGACTTGCCGGAACCCATAATGCCGGAGACCCCAATCACCAGCACCTGGTTGTCAGTGCGCCTCGTACCAATTCGCGCCACTTTGCACCTCTACGTTGAGTGGTACACGGAGGCTGTATGCCCCTCGCATCTTCTCGCGGAGCATACCCTCGAAGATCTCTCGTTCGCTTTCAGGGCAATCCACGAGGATCTCGTCGTGGACCTGGATGATGATGCCCCCTTTGAGTTTCTGCTTCTTTATCTCTTCGGAGATATCCAGCATGGCAATCTTGATGATGTCCGCGGCCGAACCCTGGACCGGCGTGTTTATGGCCATGCGTTCCGCGGCCGACCTCATCTGTGACTGGCCGCTCTTTAGATCGGGTATGTACCGCTTTCGCCCGAGGACGGTCTGGACCACGCCTGTCTCCCTGGCCCCTTCCAGGCACCTGTCCATGTATTCATAGAGACCCGGGTAGGTCCGCCTGTGTTCCTTTAGGAAGCCTGAGGCCTCCTCGTGGCTCAGCCCGGTGTTCTTGGCCAGGGCCTGGACTCCCATTCCATAAATGATGCCGAAATTGACCGCCTTGGCAATGGTCCGCATGCTTTTACTAACCGCCTCCGGCTCCACCTTGAAGACGAATGCGGCAGTCTGGGAATGAATATCATCACCTCTCGCAAAGGCATCGATCAGGGCCTCGTCACCCGAAAGGTGGGCCACGACCCTGAGCTCGATCTGAGAGTAATCCGCAGACACCAGCACCCAGCCGGCCTCCGACGGGATGAAGGCTTTTCTGATCTCCCCGCCCAGGTCTCCCCGGATCGGGACATTCTGCAAATTAGGTTCGCTGGAGCTGAGCCTGCCCGTCGAGGTAACAGCCTGGTGGAAGTTGGCATGTATCCGGTCTGTTTCCGGATCGGCGAAGCGCATGAGCTGGTCCACGTGGGCCGACTTAAGCTTCGAATACTGGCGGTAGTCCAGTATCTTGCGCGGCAGCTCGTGCTCGGTGCTCAGCTCGGTCAGGACTGAAAGATCGGTGGAGTAACCCGTCTTCGTTTTCCGGCGGGGCTTGAGTCCTATCTCCTCGAAGAGCACCCTGGCCACGTCGCGGGGCGAGTTCATGTTGAATGTCCTGCCGGCCAGCGCATAAGCTTCCTTCTCGGCGAGCGACATGCGTTTGTCGAGATCCTCCGACAATTTGGAAAGGTGGCTCCTGCTTATCTTCACGCCTCTCAGTTCCATGTCCGCCAGCACCCGTGCCAGCGGCATCTCAACATCGGCGTAGAGACTCCAGAGCTCCTTGGCCCGGAGCTCCTCTTCCATCGGGGCCACCACCTCGAGTATGGTTCTCGATCTTACGCCGCACTTCTCCGAGGCCTGCTTCAAGGTAAGGAGCTGCTCGGCGGCCTTGCCCTTCTTCTCAAGGGCCATGAAGCGGCCGAGATACAGAGCGGCGATATCCTCAACGCTGGTGTCGCCCTGCCCCGGATTGAGAAGATATGCGCCAAGCAGGGTATCGAAAGATAGGCCCGCCGGCTCGACCCCCAGCCTCTTAAGAGCCACGGTTACGCGCTTGATATCATGCGCGACCTTTGGCACCGCCGGATCGCCGAGCAAACTGCCTGCAACCTCGCGGAAGGTCCCGGCGCTGACATTCCCGGGTTCCCTATGGCCTATTGGGAAGTAGTAGTCTCCCTCTCCCTCGCAGCAGATGGCAATCCCGAGAATCGAGGAGGTGGCGGCGGTCCTTCCCTCGAGGTTGACCTCAAGGGCCATCCGCTTGACACATGTTATGCCGGCCCGGGCCGGATCGGCATCCTGCCATATGTCGGGATTAAGATCCTCCCGTGGGCTGTCCGGGACCACCTCGCGGGCAAGCGTCCTAAAACCCAGCTTCCGGAAAAGGTCCTGAAGCTCGGGCCGCTTGGAACCCTCCAGCCTGAGATCTTCAAGCCCAAGCGGAAGCGGGACCTCCCGGTGAACCGTGACCAGCTCGCGGCTCGCAAAGGCGGTGTCCCGATGCTCGCGGAGTATCTGGCCCACACGGGCAGACTTTATGTTATCTAGGTTCTCATAGATCTGTTCAAGCTTGCCGAATTCCTTTACCAGGGCCCCGGCCGTCTTCGGGCCGATGCCCGGCACCCCCTTGATATTATCAACGGCGTCGCCCATAAGGCCGAAATAGTCGATAAGGTGCCCGGGAGGAATGCCGTACTTGGCAATCACGGCCTTCTCATCCAGCATCCTGGTGTCGCGGCCGGAGCCGCCAAGCATCATCACTCTGGTAGCCGGACCCACGAGCTGCAGGAGATCCTTGTCCCCTGTCACCACGATGGTCTCCATGCCGGCGCCGCTCGCCTTCGAGGCCAGCGTCCCGATTATGTCGTCGGCCTCAAAGCCCTTCAGGGCGATAAGCGGGATTCCCAAACCCTCCGTGACGCCGTTTATCCAGTCCAGCTGCTCCACCAGCTCATCAGGCATGTCCGGCCGGCCGGCCTTATAGTCCTCGAAGAGCTCGTGGCGGTAGGTCGGCTCCGCCGTATCGAAGGCAACGCAGGCATAGTCGGGCTTCTCCGTCCGCAGCAGCTTCAGGAGCGTGCTCGTGTACCCGTAGGTCGCCGCCGTGCTCTTGCCGTCCGGGGCCGTGAGCCCCGACCTCGACATGGCGAAGTGTGACCTGTAGGCCACCGCGAACCCGTCAATCAATAATACCTTCGGCATGCTCCCGCTTCCTATGCTCCCGTTCCTAAAGACTCAGGGCCTTCCTGAGAGGGTGTCAACACGGACACCTCTATAGAAAGAGCCCTGCAGTTCAGTTGCGCGCTTCGCGCTCACGCTTGGCTATGTGAGAGTTCTTAAGCACCTGCTTTATCTTGTTCAGCAGTTCACCCGGGTCAGACGATTTGACCACGAAGGCATCCGCACCCCAGCACCTGAAATCGAACCTGTACCTCTCGTAGCCCGTGTTTATCACGATCTTGGGACGCCGCCCGCACTCGCAAAGGAGGCGGGAAATCGCTTCCGTCCCGTCCATGTCGGGCAGGACCAGGTCCATCACCACCACTGACGGGCAGAAGCTCTTCGCCATCTCGATCGCCTCCCTGCCGCAGCTAGCGCCCCTGATTTCATGACCTTCCCGGGCAAGAAAACGCGTATAGAGATCTAACTGGGCGGGCTCATCTTCAACCAGGAGGAGTTTTGCCATACCGTTCACCCCCTGCCAAATAGGTTCCAGTGCCACCTTAACCGGCACCCCCTAACCTGTCAAGGAAAAATACGTAAGCCCAAATTCACAATCCTGGGGTCAGGTACCGACTTGTGAATTCACAAGTCGGTACCT
>JAUXGG010000310.1 GCA_030622265.1 Candidatus Eiseniibacteriota bacterium | reverse complement strand
GAGCGCATAATAGATCTCAAGAAGGACCGGAGGTTCAAGTACATCGTGGTCTTTAAGAACCACGGCGAGGCGGCCGGAGCCTCGCTTGAGCATACCCACACCCAGCTGGTGGCCATGCCGATCATCCCCAAGCGGGTGAGTGAGGAGATCGAGGGTGCGCGCAAGTACTACGACTTCAAGGAGCGGTGCATCTTCTGCGACATCGTCGCCCAGGAGATCAACGATGACGTGCGGGTCGTGAGCGCCAATGTGGGCTTCCTCGCGATCGAGCCCTTCGCGGCCAGGTTCCCGTTTGAGACCTGGATTCTGCCCAAGACCCACGAGCCGGCCTTCGAGGAGATCGAGCGAAACGAGATCATGCACCTTGCCAGGCTCCTTAAGGAGATACTGTCCAAGATAAACGCCGCCCTGAACAGTCCCCCGTACAATTTCATACTTCATACCCTGCCGCTACAGGGGAATAACCGAAACTGGTATCACTGGCATCTCGAGATCATGCCGAAGCTCACAAAGGTCGCGGGCTTCGAATGGGGCTCGGGCTTTTACATCAATCCCACGGCTCCCGAGGAGGCGGCCAGGTACCTTCGTGAGATCAAGCTGGCAAGTCCTCAGACGTGAACTACCCGGAGGTAAACCAACCGATGGAACGCAAGCTGTCGATTCTAATGGTATCCGCCGAGGCCCATCCCTTTGCCAAAGTGGGAGGCCTGGCTGATGTCATAGGCGCCCTGCCGCGGGCCCTTGAGAACCTGGGCCATGAGGTCAAGGTCGCCATCCCGTATTACGGGAGCATCAAGGAGAAGGGGATAGAGGTGGCCGAAGTCAAGGAGGCAGGTCTCTTCGACGTGGCGCTTGGTGAGAGGACCTACCCCGCAAGAGTGTTCCGAACTCAGCTTCCCGGCAGCAAGGTAGAGGTCCTGCTTATCGAGAGTGAGGACTACCTTGACCGCAACGGCATTTACGCTGACGCCGAAACGGGACAGCCTTATGATGACAATGCCGAGCGCTTCACCTTCTTCGCGCGCGCCGTGCTTCGCATGCTCAAGATCACCGGTTGGCTTCCCGACATAATCCACTGCCACGATCACCAGACGGGTTTCATCCCGGCCTGGATCGCCCTGCCTTCAGGTATCCAGGGGTTCCCCGCGAACCTCCGTACGGTTTTTACGATTCACAACCTGGCCTACCAGGGAGAGTATCCCATGGAGGTGGGTTACCTGGCGGGATTCAGTGAGGATGTGATGAAGCCCATGGGCGGAATCGAGTTCCATGGCAAAGTCAACCTGATGAAAGCCGGTATCAACTACACCGACACCATTACGACCGTGAGCCCGACTTATGCCAGGGAGATCCAGACCGCCGAGTACGGGTACGGTCTGGAGGGGATATTGAAGCATCGCGCCGATGACCTGGTCGGGATCCTTAACGGCGCCGACTACAGCGTATGGAACCCCGAGACCGACAAGCTCATACCGTGCAACTACACTGCCAGAAAGCCCAAGGGCAAGACCAAATGCAGGAAGCACCTTATGGAGCGCGGGGGCCTCACGCTGGGCAAGGACGTGCCGCTTGTGGGAATCGTGTCCCGTCTCGTGAGCCAGAAAGGTTTCGACATCCTATGCGAGGATTTCGACCGCATCATGGAACTTGACATAGGCGTCGTGGTTCTTGGCCTGGGGGATGAGGCCTACCACGAGCTCCTGACCGCGCTGGCCAGGAAGTACGAGGGCAGGGTTGCCGTGATGCTGGATTTCAACGAAGAGATGGCGCACCAGATCGAGGCCGGCTCCGACATGTTCCTCATGCCGTCCAAGTACGAGCCCTGCGGTCTTAACCAGATGTACAGCATGAAGTACGGGACGATCCCCGTGGTGCGCGCCACAGGCGGACTCGCCGACAGCGTGACAGACTATGATGAATCCGGTGATTCCACGGGTTTCGCCTTCAAAGAATATACCGCCGAGGCCCTTTACTCGGCCCTGGAGCGTGCCCGGAAGGTGTTCTCGGACCGTGACGCCTGGAAGGAGCTTGTCTTTCGTGCCATGAGCCTTGACCTTTCCTGGGGAACCTCGGCCAGGGCATACGAGGACGTATACCGCAAGACGCTTGAGAAGCGAAAAAGCGTCAAGGCTGGGTAGGCTGCCGGAGAAGGGGCGGCCGGAGTCAACTTGGCTCTTGACCTATCCGGGTTGACGCCTTAAGGTGTTCTAGGTTATCATGAGAGATCAGTCGAGCGGGAATAGCTCAGTGGTAGAGCGCCACCTTGCCAAGGTGGATGTCGCGGGTTCAAGTCCCGTTTCCCGCTCCATTTTTCTATTCACGGCCCGGAACCATCTACGGCCCGGAACCACAGGACACAACTTGAGCCGCGGTGGCATCCTGGTAGCCAGGCCCATCTGTGCCAACCCGCGTGCATATGGCCTGTTGCCCGACCCGGGCTTCGGGCTCTGGTGTGTCTCGACTGAGAGGAGATGATCGAATGGCGGCAAGCAAGCCGAACATCCTGTTCATAATAATCGACAGCGCCCGCGTCGACCACTTTGGTCTCTATGGCTATGATAAGGACACCACTCCGTTTCTCAGCTCGCAAGCCGGGGACTTGACCGTTTACCGGAACGCCAGCGCTCCGGCCGCCTGGACACGGCCGGCGATGAACTCCCTGTTCACCGGTCTTTACCCGCAGCAATACGACTTCTTCGGAGGCCATTATCCTGATGAGAGGACTCCTCTGCTTACCGAGATGCTCAAGGGACTGGGATATCGGACCTGGCTGCTCTCGAATAACGCCTATATGAGCCCCGAGACCGGGTTCGCGCGTGGAACGGATGAGTTCTACTTCGTATACCTGGGGAAGTACCCGGGTGCCCTCAGCACATCGATTGTGGCGAAGCGGGGCTTCCGCCTGCTGAGGCAGCTTCTCAAGCGTGATACTGCCTACAAGGTGGTCTCCGAGATGCTGAACGACCAGGCCCGGCAGCTCATCCGCAATGCAGGGGCATCTTCGGATCCCTTCTTTCTCTACATTCACCACGACGCCCATCACCCATACATTTCCGAGCGGAAATACCTGAGTAAGTTCCTCGGGGCTGAGTTCAGCGAAGATGAGGTTCGCCTGGTGCAGAAGATCCAGAGAAGCGGCAACATGCACTGGTTCAACCGGGAGAGCCTCTCACCCGGCCAGCGCCAGCGCTACTACGACATCCTGAAGACCATGCATGATGCCTCGATCTACAAGAATGATCTCTTTATCAGGTCGCTGTTTGAGTGCCTGAAGTCCCGCGGGTTATATGACAATACCATGGTGGTGATCTCTGCGGACCACGGGGAGTTCCTGGGGGAGAAGGACATGGTGTCTCATGGCCTGTACCCCTATGAGCAGTCCGTGCGGGTACCGCTGATAATCAAGTATCCCAGGGGGCTGAACATGGAAGGAGCAG
>JAUXGG010000418.1 GCA_030622265.1 Candidatus Eiseniibacteriota bacterium | reverse complement strand
TCAGGCTCTCTTCCTCAATTCCCTTGGTGGCGATCACCAGGATCTCGTTTCCCTTCAGGAAGGGAGCAGCCTTCCCGGCGGTTTCCCTCAGGCCATGGGAAGGTACGACAAGGGTGACCACGTCCATTCGGGTCACGGCCTCGTCCATCTCGGACGTGATCACGATGTCATCGGGGATCTTGATACCGGGAAGCATCTCGGCATTTTCCCTTGCCTCCCTCATGGCCCTGGCGCGTTCGGGATAGAGCTCCCATACCTTGACCAGGTGACCCCGCGAGTGAAGCAGTACCGAGAGCGCGGTGCCCCAGCTGCCGCCGCCCAGGACCGCGACCTTGGCTTTCGTCCACTCCGCCACTATTTCCCCCCTCCGGCCCCGCCGATGCGGTTCTCGGTTCCCTTGAGAAGCCGTCCGATATTGGACCTGTGGCGCACGACCACGATCAATGCCACCAGCAGGGAGAAGTAGAAAACGGGATAGCGCAACAGGCCATTCCGGTTAAAGACCGCAATCAAGACCGGCAGGGCGACTGCTCCCACTATGGAGCCCAGCGATACGTACCTGTACCGGATGAAGAGCGCAGCCCAGATGGCTAAGCCTATGATGGTCGAGAAAGGCTCGAGTCCCAGCAATACCCCGACCGCCGTGGCAACACCCTTTCCTCCCTTGAACTTGAGGAACACACTGGCGATGCTACCCGCGATGGCCGCGATGCCACAGATCATTCTGACCCATGTGATGGAGAGCGCCTCGGGCGTCCATATCGCAGGCAGCACGGCGGCGCCCACAAAGCCCTTGCTCACATCGAGCATGAAGACGAAAATGGCAACTCTGAAACCGAAGGCACGATAGACATTGGTGGCTCCGACATTGCCGCTCCCCATGGTCCGCAAGTCCACGCCCCTGGCCTTCCCCACCATGAAACCAATAGGGACTGAGCCCACCAGATAAGACAGAAGCGCTAAGGCCGCAATATGAAGCATCTTACTTGCTTTTCCTCACCCGTATCCGAACCGGTGTACCTTCAAAAGGATAGATGTCCCTTATGCGCTTCTCGAGAAAGCGCTTAAAGCTCTCTTTGATCATGTCGGGATCATTGACAAACAGGGTGAAAGCAGGCGGCTTGGTGCCTGACTGAGCCAGGTAGTAAACCCTCGGAGCCCTCCTGCCCTTTCCACTAGGCGGCTTGCGTCGAATGTGCGGCTCGAGAGTCCTGTTAAGGATCCCGGTCGGAATCCGGGTGTCCCGGGCCGCGTGAACCTGGAAGCACTTGTCCACGAGCTCATCGACGCCCTCACCTGAGAGACAGGACAGGAAAGTCACCGGAATGTAGGGCTGGTGACGGAATCTCTGCCGGACATTCTTGGCGAAATCCAGTTGTTCATCTTTCCCATGGAGATCCCATTTGTTCCAGGCAATCACCATGCCTTTCCCCGATTGTTCGACATAGGCAGCGATGGCGAGGTCCTGCTTGGTGAGGCCGCTCTCCGCGTCCAGCATCAGGATAGTCACCTCTGAGCGATCAATGGCGCTTATCGAGCGCAAGTTAGCATGCTTTTCAAGGTCCGAGTCCGCCCTGGCTTTCCTCCTGAGGCCCGCCGTATCGACCAACTTGACGACCCCGTACTTGGTATCGACGAAAGTATCGACGGCATCCCGCGTGGTACCGGGCATGTCATCGACTATCATGGTGTCGCTTCCGGCGAGCCGGTTTACCAAGGATGACTTCCCGACATTGGGCTTGCCGACAACAGCGATCGCCGCCACGTGCCGCTCATCAGACTTGACCTCGGGGATCAGCGCGATTATGGCATCCAGGAGATCGCCGCTGTTGGTACCGTGCTCGGCCGATGTCTCAATGTAGTTTCCTAACCCAAGGGCATAGAACTCATTGGCGAAGACCCGGGCCTGCTTGGAGTCCACCTTGTTGGCGACTAAGACGAGCTGCTTGCCCGATTTCCTCACAAGGTCTGCTATGTCCCGGTCGAGTGGAGTGAGTCCGGCGGAGGCGTCAACAACGAATACCACGACCGCGGCCTCATCGACGGCCGCCTCCACCTGCTTGCGGATCAGGTGCTCGATCGTGTCCTTCGAGTCCGGTACCAGGCCGCCCGTATCCACAACAAAGAAGCGTTTGCCCGCCCAGTGGGACTCCCTGTAGTTCCTGTCCCGGGTCACTCCCGGCTCATCGTCCACAATGGCGACCCTGCCGCGGACGATCCGGTTAAAGAGCGTGGACTTCCCCACATTGGGGCGGCCGATTATCGCGACTATCGGAAGGTCCCTGAAAAGGGACCGCCTGGCCCCGCCCGGCTCCGCGCCCTCCGAGCCTGTATCTATCTGCTTATCCTGTGATCTCATTCTTAAGCCTCTTAAGGGTTTCCTTGAAATCATAATCACCTACAAACACGGGGAGTCCGAGCCTGTCGCTCATATCTTTGATGGTCATGTCATCCAGGGTAACACCGTCTGCGTTGAGCACATTGGGCGGCAGTACCACGGCATCGTATTCGCTCGCGTCCGGCAAGGCGTCCAGCATGTCCGCACCCGAGAGAAGTC
>JAUXGG010000144.1 GCA_030622265.1 Candidatus Eiseniibacteriota bacterium | reverse complement strand
TCTATCCGAATACGTGTCCGGCCTATGACGGCGTTCATATTTCATCCCTGGTCGGAAACGGATTCAGGGATGAGACCGAAGTGGTTTTCAAGAGAGCGGGCGAGCCCACGATCGAAGCTTTCAATGTCGTTGCCGAATCCCCACCTACCATCACCTGTGACGTGAGTTTCGGATGTGCCACACCGGGCTGGTGGAATCTCGTTGTTTCCCACCCGGACGGTCGGGCGGATACCCTGTTCTCGGGATTCGAGGTTCTTCCCGGCGTATGGAGTGAGGACCTCAGGCTTACGCGTGCCCCTGAGAGGTCAAGACCATCGCCACCTAACGGACGGTGCATAGCCATCGACGATCAGGGCAAGATACACATCGTATGGTACGACAAGCGCGACGGTGACACCGAGATCTTCTACAAGACTTGCGAGGGGGACGTCTGGTGGCCGGATGAACACCTCACGGCGGACAACGTAGCGTCTGATTGGCCCGCACTGGCTCTCGATAGTTCCGGCAATCCTCACATCGTTTGGGCCGATTATACGCACGGCAACTACGAGATTTACTATAAGTACCACGACGGTTTTTCCTGGAGCGCTGATGAGAGACTTACCGATGCCACAGGCGATTCCAGGAATCCATCCATAGCCATCGGCCCGAGCGGGAACATCTATGTGGTCTGGCAGGATGACCGGGGCACGACCAGTCGGATCTACTTCCGGCTTCATGACGGTTCAACATGGTTGCCGGAGGAGAAGCTCCAACCTTATGAGACAGGGTGCGGGACACCGGCGGTCGCGGTGGATAGCTTCGATCATGTCCATGTTGTATGGTATTCAAGTGCCTACTACCTTCGCTATAAGGAATTCGACGGGACCGTCTGGAGCGATACCGAGACGCTTGCCGACACTTATCACGTATACGGACCGAGTATCGCCGTTGATAGCCAAGACAGGGTGCACGTAGCCTGGCACGACGAGCGGGACTGGGGCCAATACGGCTATGACGTTTTCTACAGAAGGTACAACGGTTTGGCTTGGGACCCTGAAGTGAGGATAACCCAGGTACAGGATGATCAGTTCTTATCCTCTGTGGCCGTGGATGACAGCGGCAATGTCCATATCGTGTGGGCACACCAACGCTCTACGTATGAAGACATCTACTATATGGTCTTCGACGGTGAGACCCGGGGCTTCGCCATTCGTCTGACCGATGCCCCGCGTGAGTCGAGAAACCCCTCTCTGGCTGTCGGGCCGGATGGGGGATTGCACACAATCTGGTGGGACGGGCGTGACTGGAATGGCGAAATATACTATAAGAGACGCGATCCCCTCCACCTGGCCGCGGTACCCGACTGGGGCGAGCGTGAAAGACTGGTTGGGACCTTGAGCATTTCACCCAATCCCGTTAGAGGATCGGCACGCGTGCGCTTCCGGGTGCCGTATCAGTCAGAGGTATTGATATCGGTGCACGACGTCCTCGGACGCCTCGTTTGGCGACGCCCTCCGGAGCTGATGAACCCCGGTACCCATAGCATAACCTGGAATCCGGATGCAGGCTCTGAGGGCAGGGTAGCCCCCGGTATCTATCTGCTGTCCTTGAGAACCAGCGAGGTCGCCATCTGCCGGAAGGTGGTCGTGGTCCGGTAATCATCAACCAGGCGAAACCAGCCAGATGGTTATAGATGCAGACCCTGTACTGGTTGTCCCCGGGATCGCCTCTGCCTTTCCTCTGGGGAAACAGTTGCTGTGTCCAGCAAAACCGCGCTCTCGGGAATTTGTCCGGGACCCAATGGATGGGAGAGCCGCGGCTCGCCGCCCGGCTTGGTGTCCACCCACCCAACCACCTGGGGTGCCATCAAGGGGATATACAAGTGATGTGTGAGTAGTCGGACACTGCCCCATCATGCCAGATTAGCCGCCATCTGCGCCATCTTGGCGCATTCCTGGCTCATCAGGAAGTTGCGAAACTCGTCCCGTCGGCCCTGCCATTGACTCTCAGCCATTTCAATGCTGCTGAACCTGGCAAACTTCCATCGGTTGTGTACCTTCGGGTCACCTTGTTTCTTCTTGGTCCCATTCAAGCCCAACTTGCCATCTAATGTATCTGCTGTCCGTGCCACAATGCGAAGGGAGGAGGTGTGAGCATGGTGAAGAGAGTCTGGCTTGTCGTCTCAATCGCTCTGAGCATCGGGTTCTTGAGTGTTACGGCCTTCATCGACAGATCGGATCTCACCGGTCTTCAGGATTTGATTGTGCGAGCCAAACATCTGCTGGATTCAGCCGGGTAGCTGACGGGCTCCGCTTCTTGAGGTGACTGCTCATCGAGGTCAGACTCATCTCAGGCTGGATGGCGATGGGCCAGGAAACCTTGTTCAACCTACCACCGGGAGCCAGATCAGCGGGGAGTTCAGAAACTGACAGGGCAAGCAATCTACGATTAGTCTATCATGAAACCGCAGGTGAATTCTTCGCTTGTATTGCCACTCCTGTCTCTCACTCTGCATTTGAAGCTATACACTCCCGGAAGATCCACCCCGTCAACAAACACCTCGAGAGTCCAGTTATCTATTGACCATTCAGGGTCTGAGTGGATTGGGTCAGCTGATGCTGGGGGTGTAAACGTGTAAGAGTATTCCAGCGATTCCGCCGGCGTGGCTAGTGCTGGAAAAGGAGCTTCATCGTGAGCATAAATCTGATACCGCCATACGAAAATTGGTACCGTGGGCCTGCATGGCGGGCACGTTACCGTCTCTATCACTGGCGCCAACTCGTCAATCTCGATGATGTATCTTTCAACTGGAGGTTGTTGCTTTGCCTCTTGAGCGTAACTCCAGAGTGCAACCCCGAGTACGATTGTCAAGATTATCCATGCGGTATGGCGCATTGTCATCATCTCCCTTCGGCTTGCACCCAGAATACCATGTGATAGATGGTGTGTCAATACCTGGAGCCGGATCAAGAGGCTGAGTTCAGGGAGTGAGGAGTGTCACGAGCCTGAGAGTGTCCAGTTTCTGATAGGGGCCCACATAGGTGGGGTTTTTCAGCCGATCTCTCAGGACCCGACCTCTGATACCTATTTCCGACTTTCTCGCACGAATCGCGCCGTGAGATGGGGGTTTTGAGCAAATGGGGTATCTCTGGGGTAGGTCAGAAGGCCGGTACTGGCTTGTCATGCCAGATTAGCCACCATCTGTGCCATCTGGGCACATTCCTGGCTCATCAGAAAGTTGCGATACTCGTCCCATCGGTCCCGTCATCCCTATTGTGCGAAGTTTCCTTCCGATTTTCGTGGTTGACCATTGCCACCGATCTGTGGTAAAATACCCGGAAGAAGGGGGTGGTAGTATGAAGTTGATAGGTATAATTCTCGTTGCGGCCATTATCCTGGCCTGCGTGTCGGTGCTGGTTGCCCAGCCCGGCCCTGCGGTCGACCAGAACAAGCAATTCTGGTCGGCGCCCGGTAAGCTTTACATCCTGCATTACAATGATCTTAACCTCAACGTGTGCCACGACCCTGGTGAGCCTTTCCTTCCCGGTGGAGATGTGGTGCACAATGCCGTCCGGCCCGACCTCAGCTGCTGGATGGCAAGCACGAGCAACCTGCTGGTATATTCGGGTTTTGCGAACCCGTACATGGGCTGGTTGCTGAATGGTGTACCGCCCGACCCCAGCATGAGCGTCTGGGGTCTTCCATACTGGGCATGCGGCCCTGGTGCGAGGACCTTCGACGATGGTGGTTGGCAAGATTGGGGTCTGACCTTCGCCGGGGCGGCGTTCCATGTGCCTATCCGGACTGTACCTGAGTTTGGAGGTCCGTGGTTCACCGGTGGCGGGCTGGCCGTCAATCCCATCAAGTGGTGTGAGGCGAGGCTTGACACCGAGTGCGTACCCGTAGGGCTCACCTGCTGGTTTCAGCCGGCGGATGGGAGCACTCCGACCATTCCTTACGAGGAGGCTCCTGGTCCGTATGACCTGTCGTCGGCATTCGGTTACCATGCGATCACGCTATGGGACATCGACACGGTGAACTTGCTGCTTACCATAACCGATTCTGACGATATTGGGATCCTGGGAGGCCCGCCTGCCGGAGTCGGACCGCGCACGGTGCCCTACCAGTGGAACGGGGTCAAGTGGATTATAACCCCGCTCTATCCGGGCATAAATGCGGAGATCAACTACGCCGTTGCTATCTCCGGTGGAGGCCCGTCACGGGTCGAGCCGAGTACGTGGGGCAGCATCAAGAAGATGTACAGGTAGTGAGGTAGAGTCCTGGCGTCGGCGGCTATCTGTGCCGTTCTAGGGCATTCCTGGCTGATCAAGAAGTTGCGATGCTCGTCCCGTATGGCCGCCATATCCTTTATTGCCGGCCGCAAGTATGGTATGATGAGTATAATTGCGGAGCTACGCTGAGAAGTACCGTATGTCAGGCGAGAGCTGTGGAGGTGGCCATAATGGCTGGATTGAGCTGGGTATTCCCGTGTGCAGTGGTTTGTCTCATGTTCTTTCTTGCGATTGGATTCCTGGGACCGCATGCATTCTGCTCGGACCATATCGTCGGTGTCAGCAAGAGTGATGGCCTGGGCGACGCCTGCGTGAACAAAGGAGGCCAGTTCACGTATGTCATCAGGTATGACAACAGTGGCACCGACAGCTCGGCCCATAATGTGACCATAGTCGACTCGCTGCCCCCGGGGGTGACATTTGTCTCAGCAACGGACGGCGGGACCTATGATCCGGTGCTCGGCAGGGTGACCTGGATCCTGCCTGAGGTTACCGGCCGGACCATCGGGCATGTCTACCTGACTGTGGACGTGTTCGAAGAGATTCAATCATGGTTCAAGTTGGTGAATAACGTGCGTCTCTGGAGCGATGAGACGCCGATAACCCTGGGAGCGCATCACACTTGGGTCTGCGGCGCTTACGGCAACCCGGTTGCGAAGGCCGCCGTACATGTAGCGCCCCATCTGGACAGGACCTGCGGACGTGATTTTCCTGACATCGGCGCCTGCGCGGACATTGCTTATGAGACTGCCGCCCTGGATGTGGACGCGTTTCCAGTGTTTTTCGATCTCGTCGAATACAAGGGTGTCGAGTACGGCCTGTCCTGGCCGGGTAACTCGAGCTGCCTGTTTGTATCCTGCAGTGATCTGAAGATAGGTGAGATCACGAGCCCGGGGGACGGTATTGCCCAGGCATGGACGAGATGCCAACCGGGGCCCATAGCAGTACCCGGATGGGCATGGATAGATCCTGACATTGCCGGCCAGGCCTGCATTGTGCCTCACCCCATCACGCTTGAGATAAGTGTCAGGGATTGCCGGGAGATTACCGAGCTGGACCACCCGGATCAGGTGTACTGCGCGGGCATAGGTGGGGCCGCAGGTGA